>CAJBIG010000158.1 GCA_903953065.1 uncultured Solirubrobacterales bacterium | reverse complement strand
GCCGGAGCGGTCGTGATCGCCATTGGGGTGCACTTCGCCGCCGGCGCCCCCCTTCCTTATCGCTGCAACAGGCGCTGCGTCGAGCCCCTGCCGGCTAGCTGGCGGCGCCAATTGTTGCTGCCAGCAGCGTGCCGCCGGCGAGCGCGGCCCCGAAGAAGAGCGGGTCGTCTTCGATTGAACGGCCCATCGTCGTTCCGGGAAGCCCACTTTCGCCGTAGGCCGCAAGCTCAACGTCAAGCTCGACGATCGTGTGGCCACAGCCGCGCGTGATCTCCGCGGCGCCGCCGGGCGGTGCGGCAACGCTGACGGGAGCAAGCAACAGGTCGAGGACGGTCTGGGTGTGGTGGGAGCAGCCTTGGTGGCGATCACGGGCGTCGCCGCTCGACATCCGGGGAGCGACAACCACCTGGCACCCGAGGGCGAGCGCTGTATGAGCCGCTTCAAGGGCCGCCATGCCCCCGTGGCCTAGGCGCGAGCCCGATCCGATGATCCCCGGCCCCGGCGCAACCACGGCTGCGTCCCAGCCAAGCTCGCCGATGCCGTGCGCTATTCCACCGGCCAGCGTGATCGCCTCAGCCTCGCCGCCATAGCTTGCGCCGGCGGTAATCGTGCCGGCGAGCAAGCCCTGCTCACGGAGCTCAATGACGGTCTTTGAGTGGCCGCCGGGGAGAGCGCCGCCGCCGCCTTGAACGTAGCCGAGCCTCGTCCCTTTGCGCCCCTGTGCCACTGCCCACGCGAAGGGCGCGAGTTGACCGTGAAGGAAGCAGACGCCGACGGGCCTGGAAGTAGGGAGCTCATCGCTCCCGTCCTCGACGGGAAGCACCGCGTGCTGGAGCGAGCTGTAATTGAGCTTCATTACGTGCGCGCCCGAAATACCGTCACCGCCAAGCCCCCGCGTGAGGTTCACGTGAACTACATCGAAGCCGCCGGATCCAAGCGAGAGGTCCGCAGCCTGAGTGTTGACGATGACGCTGTCGCCGACTTCGCACTGACCGAGCAGCGCGGTGTCGGCTGTTGCGGCTCGCGGTCCTCGGCCGGGGACGTCAACAAGCAATTGCTGTTCTGCTGCCGGCGGCCCGACTTCGGTTACGACACCCTCGCGAAGGACGAGCATTCTCTAATTCTCCCCCAACTCGTCGATCAAAGCGAACGTCACGTTCAGCATCGCCTCGAGATCCGCCCCAGCTACCCGCTCGCTCGACTGGTGCGGGTTCTGCGTGCCGTTGGCGAGGTTGACGCAGGGAAAGCCTTTGGCACGGAACGCGTTCGCATCCGAGCCGCCCCCGCTGAGCACCAGCTTTGGTTCGTAGCCGGACGCTTCCAGCGCGGCCAGTGCGGCCGCCACCGCCGGCTCGTCTTCGCCGAGCCTGTAGCCGATGAATGAGCGTTCGATCGTGAGGTCAAGATCGCACTGGCAGTCGGGCTCATTGGCGGCGTCTTGGAATGCCTCCGTCACGCGTTCAGTGATGATCTCGGCGCGCCCGTCTTCGAGCGAGCGCACCTCACCGTCGACCTGGCAGTGCTCGGGGACGACGTTCGTGCCGGCAACGCCACCGCGAATCCGCGCCACGTTGGCGGTCGTGAGATCGTCGAGCCGACCATCGGGCAGCGTTGCAATTGCGCGCGCTGCCGTCGTGATTGCGCTGCGACCGTCCTCGGGAGAGATGCCTGCATGTGCAGCGCGGCCGCGAATGTCGGCGCGCCAACGGATGTGGGTCGGCGAGCCAGCGATGATCTCCCCGATCGGCGTGGCGTGGTCGTAGACGTAACCGAGCTGCGATCGGAATTCGCTTACGTCGAGGGCGTTGGCGCCGAGCAGCCCCGGCTCCTCGGCAACCGTGAAACAGAGCTCCAAGTCAACTGGAGCGCCTTCGATCTTCGCGCGGCGCGCCAGCTCGAGAAAGACCGCTACCGCGGCCTTGTTGTCGGCGCCAAGAATTGTCTCTCCTTCGCTCTCCCAGCCGCCGTTGACGAAGACCGGCACGATCGCCCCTTCGTGCGGAACAGTGTCGAGGTGAGCGCAGAAGAGCACCGAGCGCCCTCCCCTCTCACCGATCCGTGCGAGCAGGTTGCCGCTCTGCCCTCCAATTACCTCAGCGGCGTCGTCCTCGACGACGGCGACGCCGATCTGCTCAAGCTCGCTGCGTACGTATGCCGCTACAGCGCCCTCTCCTCGGGATGGGCTGGGGATTGCGCAGAGCGCCGCAAATGTTTCGCTCAGGCGCCGGACTTCGAGCTCTGAGGCAACGCGCATCTGAGCGGCGATCAGGCCGCGGGACTGCTTGCGTGCGCGTCGCCTCCGCCCGCCTGCGACCCACCACCACGAGCGGCGAACGCTGCCGCGACAAACTCGCGGAAGAGCGGAGCCGGGCGCTCGGGCCGCGACTTGAACTCCGGGTGATATTGAGCGGCGACGAAGAACGGATGAACATCCGCAGGCAACTCGACCGCCTCGACGAGCCTCTCGTCAGGTGATGTTCCGCTGACGATGAGACCGGCCTGCTCGAGCTTCTTGCGCAGCGCGATCGAAACCTCGTAGCGATGGCGATGGCGCTCGTAGACAACCGACTCGCCGTAGCAATCGCGAACGATCGTGCCGCTATGGAGCTTGATTGGGTCCGCCCCAAGGCGCATCGTGCCGCCCAGATCGGAGACCTCTTTCTGCTCCGGGAGCAGGTCGATTACCGGCCACTCGGTCTCGAGATCGAACTCGGTCGAGTTGGCGCCGTCCATTCCCGCGATAGAGCGGGCGAACTCGCAGACAGCCATTTGCATCCCGAGACACACCCCGAGGTACGGAATCTTCTGCTCGCGCGCCACGCGAACGGCGCGAATCTTGCCTTCGATTCCGCGGCCGCCAAAGCCGCCGGGAACAAGAATGCCGTCAGAATCTCCGAGTCGTTCGAGCGCTACCTGGTCGTCAACGAGGTCCTCCGAATCGACCCAGTCGATCTCAACGTTCGCACCGGCCAAATTGCCGCTGTGAATCAGCGCTTCAGTAACCGATTTGTAGGCATCGGCCAGCGCGATGTACTTGCCGACAAGGGAGATCTTGACCGGGGCCGTAGCCTCGGCGGCGCGCGTGACGATCGCGTCCCACTCGCTCAGATCGGCAGGCGCCGCTTCGATCCCAAGTTCGTCGCAGATGAAGTCATCGACCTTCTGCTCGCAATACCAGAGCGGCACTTCATAGATGTCGCCGACGTCCTTTGCCGAAATCACGGCCTCGACCGGCAGCGACGCAAAGAGCGCGATCTTCTTGCGAATATCGAGAGAGAGTTCGCCCTCGCTGCGACAGAGCAGCATGTCGGGCTGAATGCCGATCCGGCGAAGCTCGTTGACCGAGTGCTGCGTCGGCTTTGTCTTCAGCTCGCCGGCATGGCCGATGTATGGGACCAGAGTGAGGTGGATAAACATGCAATTGCGCCGACCTACGTCGACGGGGAACTGGCGAATCGCCTCAAGGAAGGGCAGCGATTCGATGTCGCCGACGGTTCCACCAATCTCGGTGATGACGACGTCGACGTCGCTTGTCTCCGCGATCAGCTTGATTCGCTGCTTGATCTCATCTGTGATGTGCGGCACCACCTGCACTGTCGCGCCGAGATAATCACCGCGGCGTTCGCGGCGGATGACGGCGTCGTAGATACCACCGGCAGTGACGTTCGATGCACGCGTCGTGTTCGAATCGGTGTAGCGCTCGTAGTGGCCGAGGTCAAGGTCGGTTTCAGCGCCGTCCTCGGTGACAAAAACCTCGCCGTGCTGATACGGCGACATCGTCCCCGGATCGACGTTGATGTAAGGATCAAACTTCTGCAGGCCGACGGTTAGTCCGCGGGCAACCAGAAGACGCCCGATCGAGGCGGCCGCGATTCCTTTTCCGAGGGACGAGACGACTCCGCCTGTGACGAAGATGTGACGGGGCTGGCGTTGGGCGTCAGGCACGATGAACAATTCTCCCTATCGAGTCTAGATGACTAAGTCCCGGAGTTGATTCGACGAGCGTGTTGATCGAACGAACTTCTCCGTAAATGGTTAATAGAACGAGTACTGCGGCTGCCACTGCAAGCCCGGTTGTTCCGAGCACCAGTACCAGCCAGATGCCGGCGACAACGCCGACGACATTTGAACCGCTGTCTCCAAGAATTCCGCGCTCACGCAGATCAAGCGCGCCGCAGACAAGGATCGGGCCGACCCAGAGGCCGAGACTGAAGAGCGGGTCGAAACTCCAGGCGCCGAGCGTGCAGCCGATCCCGACAAGGACGAAAACCTTCACCGAGCGGCCCGGCCGCAGGTCGAAGAGGTTGAAGAGATTGGTCGCGAGCACGATCACCAGCGAAGCAAGCAGGAAGCGGGCAACCCCATCCTGCGTTGCAGCGCACCACGCGAGCGCGAGCCCGAGCGTGCCAAAGGCTTTCAATGCCCCGGTACTGAAGGCTCCACTCAGCGCCGCCCCTCCGTGGCCGCGCCAGCCCCGTGAGCTGCCGGCGAACGCATCGTCGGCGATTCCAAGGGCTACTACGCCAAGAATCAACGGCAGGCCGACGAGGTCGAGTGTGCTCAGGTTGAACAAACCAGCGAGCAGAGCGAGCGGGATAAGTGCCGCCAGAGCAGCGGCAGGGATGAGCAGGCCAAGCGGGCAAGGCAGCATCTCGTCGCGATAGTTGGAGCGGAGGTGACCCCCCTCTGTGAGGAAGCTGACCAGCGGGCGGGAGAGCGCTATCGCGAGCAGCAGAGAGAGGATCAGTGGCAGCGCTGGCACCTGAGCAACCTACATAGCGGCGCGGACGAGCATTTCCCTGAGACGGTGCGTCTTCGCTACCGTTGACGTAAGTCCAAAAGAGCAGAGCGCATTGACCAACCAACAACCGAGCAAGCCTGCCGAAATGACCGACGAGCACTGGCGTGAGAAGCTCGACCCTGAATCTTTCGCAGTTCTGCGTGAGGCAGCCACAGAGCCAGCCTTCACGGGTGCTTACAACGACGAGAAGGGCGTTGGAATGTTCCGCTGTAAGGGCTGCGATGCCGAGCTCTTCTCATCGGACACCAAGTTCGACTCCGGCTCTGGCTGGCCGAGCTTCACCGATCCGGTCGTCTCGAGCGCCGTCACGCTCGTCGATGACAACTCACATGGGATGCGCCGTACTGAGGCGGTCTGCGCAAGCTGCGGCGGCCACCTCGGGCACGTTTTCGACGACGGCCCCGGCGCCAGCGGGCAGCGTTGGTGCATCAACTCAGCGGCGCTTGACTTCGAAGTGCGCGAGTAGCCGTCAGCTGTCAGCCGCCAGCCAGCTCCGGGCCAGGCAGCAGGCTTCCGGCGTCCGGGCCGCTTCCGAAGCTGCCTTGGGCGCCCGCGAGAGCGAGCACCAAGGCCGCCTGCCCTGCAGTCTGGTTGATGTCGTCGACGCTTGAAAGTCCGCGCTCCCGGTACCAAGCAATCTGACTGGGCCGCGTTGCCTCCGACTGAACGCCGACCACCGGGCTGCGCGTCAATGTAAGCCCGGCCATGATCCCGTCCTCGAGGCGGTTCGTGTTCTCTGCCGCCTCGCCGCTCAGCACACGCGGCACCCGCACCACGACGATCGAATCGAACGGCCCGAGGCCGCCGGCGCGGGTCGAGAAAAGCACGTTGGCCTCGCTCTTCAACAGTTCCCCGCCAAGAATCAGCTGACGTCCAATCGTCTTGCCAAAGGGCGTCAGCAGCTTCGGCGTCGAGTCGAGCTCGACATAGCGCTTGCCCTTGGCATTGGCTGCGAGGGCGGCGGTGTCGGGAGGCTGCTTCAGCGCCAACGTGCCGCTTAGGTCGGCGCCCGTCCCCACGAGAGCGGCCCGGACATCGGATGCGATCGATTCGTTCGGCTCGCCAAGGAAGAGCAAGCCGACCTTGGCCCCTTGAAGCCTTCCGGCGACAACGAATGGATATGAGGCCCTCTCATAGCGCTGCGCCGTCTCCAACTGCGCGTTCGCAGCCCGCTCCTTTACCTGGGCGCCGCGTACGTCGTCTCTGAGGCTCGAACGGACCTGCTTTTCAGCCGACGAGACGAGCCCAGCGTCACCGATCGCGACACCGAGCAGAACACCGACTGCGAGCGCCACGAGAACGGCGGCAAGCGACACGGCGTGGTAGCGGAAATCAAACACGTCGCGACCCTAGACGTTCCCGCCGAGCAGAACGCGCAGCTTCAGCCAAAAGAGATCGGCTACTTCTCGCAGCGCCGGAGTCGCAAGAACGACGATCAGAAAAGCCACGAGCCCGGCGGCAAGCACGATCACTGCCGGCGAGAGCCCCGGAGAGGGCCGATAGAGACGGCTAACCCCTTTTGCGTCGACGATCTTTTCACCGAGCCGCAGACGCGTCAGAAAGGTCGAAGACATTCCACGCCGGTTCTTGTCGAGAAACTCAACGAGATTGAACTGCGAGCCGACGGAGACGATCAGCGAAGCGCCCTTCTCGCCGGCAATCAGCATCGCCACGTCTTGGCTCGTGCCCGGCGCTGGAACGACCTTATGATCGAGCGAAAGGCTGTCGAGCAGCTCGCGGCCGGGGGCGCGGCCGTCAGGGTAGGCGTGGACTACGAGTTCCGCGCCGCTGCGCAGAGTTGCGTCGGATGCGGAGTCCATGTCGCCAACGATCATGTCTGGCTTGAAGCCTTCTTCGATGATCGCGTTGGCGCCACCGTCGACGCCGACAAGCACCGGCTTCGTATCGCGGATGTAAGGCCGCAGCGCCTGAAGGTCGGCCTGATGGTCGACGCCCCGCACGACGATCAGCGCCGGGCGATCGCGGAACTCGGTGTCGAAGCGGGGCAGATCGATCTTGCCGGACAGGAGGTCCTGTTCCTCGACCATATGCTCGACCGTGTTGCGCGCGAAAGCTTCCAGTGCGCCGCCGATCTCAAGCCGCCTCTGCGCGTTGTCAGCGCGGACGTCTTCCGGCTTTTGAAGCGTGCCGGCCACGAGCATCTCTCCGTTGCGCCAGACCTCGCCTTCTCGCAGTTCGAGCCGGTCGCCGTCTCGGCAAAGCTCAAAGAGCCGATCGTCGGGAAGGTCGATCAACGTAATCCCAGCCTCAACCAGCAGCAGCGGCCCCATGTTTGGGTATTCCGACGAGCGAGAAGCCCGGCAGTTCAGCACGGCAACGGCCTCGGCGCTGATTAGATCCTCAGCAGAGACACGGTCGAGATCGTCGTGGTCGATCAGGGCGATCTCCTTGGGTCGCAAGCTGCGAACGAGCTTCTTTGTGCGTCGGCCGCGACGAACCAGTCCACCAACGGAGGGTGTAGGCGTCGTTTTGGCAGAGAGCGTCATCGCAACGCGAGTTTAGGCCTAGAGAGCCGGATCCGTCTAAGCGGCGTTGCGGAGCTCACGTGCGTGGCGCAGCGCGGCGCTGTCGTCCTCCTCGGCGCCGAGCATCCGCACCAGTTCACCGACGACCTCCGGCTCGCGCAACTCGGTAACCGTCGTCAGGACAGGGTCGGTCGCCGAATCCTTCTCAATCGAGAAGTGACGATCGGCCAATGAGGCGATCTGGGGCAGGTGCGTGATGCAGAGAACCTGACGCTCGGCGGCGAGGCTGCGCAGCCGCTCGCCAACGACGCGAGCCGTCTTGCCGCCGACTCCGGCATCGATCTCGTCGAAGACGAGTGTTGTAGCCGAGCCGTCATTGGCGACGCCCAGCAGCGCGAGCATTACACGCGAGAGTTCACCACCGGAGGCAATCTCGCGCAGCGGGCCGGCAGGAACGCCCGGATTCGTCGCGATCATGAAGTCGACTCCATCGGCGCCGGTCGGGCCACCGTCGCGATCACTGAGCTCGACGGCGAAGCTCGCACCTACCATCGCCAGTTCGTCGAGCCGCGCGCAGACCTGTTTTGCGAGTTTCGGAGCGGCGGCCCGTCGCGCCTTATGCAGCTCTGCGGCGAGTGCGGAGCTGGCTGCGATCGCTTCGGCTAGTTCGGCGGACGCCGACTCCAGAGACGCCTCGGCGTCGTTCAGCAGCGCGAGCCGCTCACGCGACGCATCCGCATAGGCGATCACTGCTGCGATCGAGCCGCCGTGCTTGCGCGAGAGCCGATCGAGCAGAGCCAAGCGCTCCTCGGTCTTCTCGAGGAGCCCCGGTTCGACGCCAAGCGACTCGCAGTAGCGGCGCAGTTCAGCCGCGAGGTCATCGGCTTCGATTGAAAGCGACTGCCAGCGTGCACCAAGCGCGTCGAGCTGCTCATCGATCCCAGCGACTCCGTCGAGGCCGCCCCCGACATCGGCCAGACGCGCGTTTACGCCTTCGCCGTCCTCCGGCGCCAGCGCTTCGCATGCCGCGAATGCGGCGCTCCGAAGCCCCTCAACATGAGCGAGCTTGCCGCGCACAGCGAGCAGTTCCTCCTGCTCGCTTTCGCTCGGCGCCGCCTCATCGATTTCGGTCAGTTCGAACTGGAGCAGATCCAGCTCGCGCTCGCGCTCGCCGTCGAGCGCCTTCAGATCGTCAAGTCGTTGCTGACACTCGATCACGGCAGCGTGCGCCGTCGCCATCGCAGCGCGGCGGGCCTGCTGCTCGTTACCGCAAAATCCGTCGAGGATGTCGAGCTGAGCGGAGGCGACGGTCAGTTTGCGGTGCTCATGCTGGCCGTAAAAGACGAGCATTGTCGCCGCGACGTCGCGCAGATCACCGACGGTTGCCGAGCGACCGTTGATGAGCGCCCTCGTCCGCCCTTCTGCGGCTACGCGGCGCGCAAGGACTAGCTCCTCGGCGTCGGCCGGGATTCTCTCGCCGAGCTGCGCTCGCAGTCCATCGGTCAGCTCAAAGACTCCTTCCACGTAAGCCTCTTCGGCCCCGGGCCTGACAATTCCGGCACGCGGCCTGCCGCCGAGCAGTAGATCGAGCGCGTGAGCGAGCACGGTCTTGCCTGCCCCCGTTTCGCCTGTGAGCACGTTGAGGCCGGGCGCAAGCCTCAGTTCAGCGCTCTCAATCAGCAGAAGATTTTCGACTCGAAGCTCGTGCAGCACTGCTCCGGTTTAGCAGCGCGCGGGGACGGATTGGGGCTGAAATTGCGACCGCTGCGGCACAATTGAGCGCTAGACGGGCGTCGTCGTTGCGGTACTAAGACGAAGCGAGTCGACCGAATGTTTCGCGCAGACGGCGATAGAAGCTTGAGTCGACCGGCAGCGCCAGGACAGAGGCATCTTCGCTAAAGCGGGCCGTCACTTGGTCGCCGGGCGCGATCTCCGCGATAGGCCGACCGTCGATCGACAACTCAACCGGATCATGCGAACGGTTGTCGATCGTCAGTTCGTCCTCCGGTGCGATCACGAGCGCACGCGCCGTCAGCGAGTGTGGCGCGATGAACGAGACGACGTAACCCTCAACGCCCCAAGCCATGACCGGACCGCCGTTGGCAAGGTTGTAGCCGGTTGAGCCAGCAGCCGTCGCTACGACCAACCCGTCGCAGCGGACGCTGCCGGCCTCTTCGCCTCCAACCGCATATGCGAGCTGGGCTACACGGTCACCGGCGCGGCGTGTGATCGCTATGTCGTTGATCGCGAGCGCTGAGCGTTCCCCGAAAACTACTTCGATCGCGGGTAGCGTCAGCCTCTCGAAATCGCCGGCGATCGCGCGGTCGAGCCCGGCTGCGAGGTCGTCGCGACTGATCGCAGCAAGAAACCCAATCTCACCGAAGTTGATTCCGATGACCGGCACGCTGGTTCCGGCGTAGGCGCGAAGCGCGCGCAGGACGGTCCCATCGCCACCAAAGGCAACTGCGAGCCCCGCATCGCGGTCCAGTTCGGCGTTAAGCTCGACGCCGGGGCCTGCAGCGATCGAAGGGTGCTTCGCCGTTTCATCAGCATCGAGGCGCACCGTTAGCCCGTGCTCGTTTGCGAGTCCGATCAGATGCCGTAGAGCGTCGTCGGTCTCCCCCGGCCGCGCGTGTGAGAACGCCGTTATCGAGCCGCTGATTGCGCCAGCGCTCACAGCTCTGCCCGATCGAGTGCAGCGCCGAGATTTTCGAGCGCTCCAGCGCGCGTCGCCTCGGCAAGATGGACAAAACTTTCTTGGTTTCCCTTCGGCCCGGGCAGCCCTGATGAGGCAAAACCCAGGACCGACGCTCCGCACCGCTCCCGGGCGAACTCGGCGACAGCGGCGACGCTCTCCTTGCGCAACTCCGGATCACGGACGACGCCGCCGCGCCCGACGCGGTCGCGACCCACCTCAAACTGTGGCTTAACCATCACAACAGCATCGAAGCTTTCGGCCGCGCAGTCAATCAGTGCAGGAATGACCTTCGTAAGCGAGATGAAAGAGAGATCGGCAGTGATCAGGTCGGGACGGTAAGGGAGTTGATCGGCATCAAGCTCACGGGCATTGGTCCGCTCCATCACGTGGACGCGCGAATCCTCTCGAAGCGACCACGCCAATTCGCCATAGCCAACGTCAACGGCGACTACCTCGGACGCTCCGGCCTGAAGGAGGCAGTCGGTAAAGCCGCCGGTCGAGGCGCCGGCGTCGAGACAGCGTCGACCGCTGACATCGAGATGGAGAAGCGCGAGCGCATTTTCAAGCTTGATGCCACCCCTCGATACGTAACGAGCCCGCTCCGTGACTTCAACCTCGGCATCAACTAGAACCATCTGACCTGGCTTCGCCGTGCGGGCCCCCGGCGCGCACAGACGAACGTCGCCGGCCATCACAGCGGCGGCAGCGCGCGAGCGCGAAGGGAAGAGTCCTCGCTGAGCCAGCAGCGCGTCTAGGCGGATTCGTTCGCTCATCGCACACAACGCTACCGGGAGCGAACAAGAAGCCTGCGAACTGTGTGCCTTAGCTCACACAAGTTGTGTGCGCCGCCTCACACACAACTCGATGCGCGTGCGTCATATTGCTGCTTAGTCGTCTGCACCATATTCTCCGCAGCGACCGTACAGCTGGACCCACATAGAAGTATCTCTCCTCCTGAAACGGCTCGCCAAATTGGCGGGTCGTTTCTTTTTGGGGGATCGCTCAGGCTTCGCTGGTTACTTCGTCGCTGACGTTGATCAGAGACGCGATCCGATCAGCGATCTGAGCTCCGGTCAGACCGACCTCTTCATAGAGCAGCCCAGGCTTGCCGTGCGTAACGAAGCGATCAGGCAGGCCGATGCGCAGCATCCGCGGCGTTGGAATCCCAGCCTCGTTGTAGTGCTCCCAGACCCCGGTGCCAAAGCCCCCGGTCAGGACGCCGTCTTCGATTGTCACAAGCAGGTCATGCTCAGCGGCGAGCTGGGCGAGCAGCGCCGCGTCGAGAGGCTTCGCGAATCGCGCGTCGGCGACCGTTACTTCGATTCCGGCGTCGGCAAGAATGTCAGCTGCGTCGAGCGCCATTGAAACGCCGTGTCCATACCCGAGCAGGGCGACGCTCCGCCCTTCGCGAAGAATTTCGCCGGTTCCAATCTCGAGCAACTGCGGCTTGTCGGGCAGCGGAGTGCCGACACCCTCGCCGCGCGGATAACGGAGCGCTACTGGCCCCGATTCGTGCGCAATCGCGGTGTGCAGCATGTGCACGAGCTGCGCCTCATCGCGCGGAGCCATCAGAGTCATGTTCGGCAGCGGCCGCATGTAAGCGATGTCGAAGACTCCGTGGTGGGTCGGACCGTCGTCACCAACGAGCCCGGCGCGGTCCATCGCGAAAATCACAGGCAGCGACTGCAGCGCTACGTCGTGGACGATCTGGTCGAATGCTCGCTGCAGAAAAGTCGAATAGATCGCGCAGACCGGCCGCACTCCCTCAAGCGCCATGCCGGCAGCGAATAGCACCGCCTGTTGCTCCGCGATGCCGACGTCGAAGTAGTGCTCAGGCTCCGCCTCCTGAAGAATGTTCAGGCCGGTGCCTGAGTTCATCGCAGCGGTGATCCCGACGACGCGGCGGTTGGCACGCACCTCACTGACGATCGCGTTGCCAAAGACCTCGGTATAGGTGGGAGTTGGCGCTGGAGCGTCCTTGGCCGGTGCTGATGCTTTCTTGGCCACCGGCGCGCCGTCGGCGATCGAACCCGGCTTTGCAGCGTGCCACTGCTCCATGCCCTCGAGGCCGCCCTCCTCAGCGGGCGCGAAGCCTTTCCCCTTCACGGTCGTGATGTGCACGACGACGGGGCGGTCGGCCGCGAACGCAGCCTCGAGCGCTTGCCTTAGCGCGGCGACGTCGTGGCCATCAACCACGCCCACGTAAGCCCAGTCGAGCTCTTCCCAAAACAGCTCGGGCGCCCAGAAGGCCTTCAAAGACTCCTTGAGCTGCGGGCCGAGCTTCTCGACCTTGGCGCCGATTCCGGCCGGCAGATGACTCAGCCGGTCTTCGACCCCCTCGCGCGCATGCCAGAACTTCGGGTTAAGGCGAACACGAGTGAAGTAGCGCGAGAGCGCGCCAACGTTCGGCGCAATCGACATGCCGTTGTCGTTGAGCACGACGACCATTGGAGTGCCGAGTCCACCGGCTTGGTGAATCGCCTCAAAGGCGACTCCCCCAGTCATCGCTCCGTCGCCAATCACGGCAGCAACGCGACCCTGATTGGGGCGCCCAAGCAGACGCATTCCCTCTTTCAGCCCAACGCCATATCCGATCGAAGTTGAGGCATGACCAGCGCCCATGATGTCGTGCTCGCTCTCTTCAATCGAGCAGAACGGGGCCAGCCCGCCATAGTGACGAATCGTCGCCAGGCGGTCGCGCCGACCGGTTAGGACCTTGTGCGGGTAGGCCTGATGGCCGACGTCCCAGAGAATCTTGTCACGCGGCGAGTCGAGCACCGAGTGGAGCGCCACCGCCAGCTCACAGGTGCCGAGGTTGGCTCCGAAGTGGCCGCCGATCTCGCCGACCGTGTCGATGATGTACTCGCGGACCTCTTGGGCGAGTTGCTGAAGCTGAGCGTCGTCAAGACCGTTGAGGTCCTGCGGGCCGTTGATTGAGTCGAGAATTCGTTCCATTGGGTTCTATGCGTGTATACGCGGCTGCCTAGTCTAACTCTCACCCGCCTTCGCGAAAGGCGGGAACGGCTCAGGGGCCAAAAGCCGCCCATCGAGGCGGTAAGTTGTTATCTGTGGTTCGCCCGGAGATTCAAGCGCTGCGCGCTATCGCGGTCGCCACTGTCGTCGTATTTCATTACTGGCCAGAACTGATCACTGGTGGCTATGTAGGCGTTGACGTCTTCTTCGCAATATCCGGCTTCTTGATCACGGCTCATCTTGTTCGCGAAGTTGACCGGACCGCGAAAGTTTCGCTGCCGGGATTCTGGGCGCGCCGAGCACGCAGGATTCTTCCGGCCGCGCTCCTCGTACTCCTGTTCTGCGCCGTCGCCACATACTTCTGGGTTCCACTCAACCTCTGGGAGCAGTTCTTCGGCGAAATTCGTGCCAGCACTCTCTACGTCGAAAACTGGAATCTTGCCGCCCAAGCCGTCGATTACCTCGGCGCCGAGAACCGACCATCCCCGGTCCAGCACTACTGGTCTCTCTCAGTAGAAGAGCAGTTCTACATCGTTTGGCCGGTACTGATTCTGATCGCAATGACGCTCGCGCGGCGCGGCTCAGAGCTGCTGCGCCGCCGGGCGATTGCGGCGATGCTCGTGCTGCTGACGCTGGCAAGTTTTATCTACTCGGTGATCGCAACGGCGAACGACCCTGCGGCCGCCTTCTTCATCACACCAACCCGCGTTTGGGAGTTCGGCGCCGGCGGCATCCTCGCGCTCGCGGCGACTACAACTGCCCGTCCCGCATTTCGCGCAGCCGTCTCTTGGCTCGGTGTCGGCGCGATTCTGCTCGCTTCATTCGCCTTCACCGCCGAGACGCCGTTCCCCGGCGCTGCGGCGCTGCTGCCGATCCTTGGCACTGTGGCGGTGATCTGGGCAGGCGCGCCGGCGCTGCGCTGGGCGCCATTGGGTTGGATGAAGCTTCGACCCGTGCAGTGGGTAGGCGACAACTCCTATTCGATCTACCTTTGGCACTGGCCGCTGCTGATCCTCGCGCCGTTCGTACTGCTCGATCAGCTGACGACGCCGATCAAGCTCGGCCTGCTCGCACTGACGCTCATTCTTGCTGCGCTTACGAAGCGTTTTGTCGAAGATCCTCTTCGCAGCGGTCCGCTGCTCGCCGGCAAGCGACCTCGGAGAACATTCATCGTCGCCGCCGCCGCGAGCGCTGTCGTGCTGCTCGCCAGCTTTGCGGCGATCGCTGAACTGAACGATCGTCAAGAGCAGGACCGCCGAGCGACGGCGCGCCTGCTGGCCAGCGGTGAGCGATGCCTGGGCGCGGCAGCGCGCGATCCGGATAACCAACCCTGCATCAATCCAAAGCTGCGCCTATCGGTCGCGCCGTCGCCCGCAACAGCGCGCGAGCTGGTTACCCCCCACGACGGAACCGAGGCCAACAGAAGCCCCCTCTGCCAAGGTGGTCTTAAGATCATCGGGTTGCTTGAACTGTGCAGTTTCGGCGCGCCCGCGAACCGCGCCGAGCGCCAAGTTGTTTCCATCGGCGACAGCCATGCAAGACGCTGGCGCCCCGGCCTCAACATCGTCGCGCTTGAGAGCAATTGGCGCGTTACTTCGATTGTCCGCCGTGGCTGCCCGCTGAACAACTATCTGACCGGTTCCTCGACCGAAATACGCAGCTGCCGCCAGTGGCAGCGCCAGCTGGCGGCATGGCTGAAAGCCAATCCAACAATTGACACGCTCGTGATCGCGCAATCGACCGGCACTGGCCGTAACCCGGAGCGCTTCGAGGCCCGCGTGCGTGGCTACGAGGAGCGGCTACGTCTGCTGCCCTCGACGATCGAGGAAGTGATCGTCCTGCGCGACAACCCCCGCGTCAGCGGCAATACGCTCGACTGCGTTGAACAGGCGGTCGAGGCCGGCAAGGCGGCGGGGCCAGCCTGCGCGATACCGCGCTCCGTCGCACTCAAGCCCGACCCGCTTGCCGTGGCCGCCGAGAACCTTGACCAAAGCAACATCAACGTCATCGACCTGACCGAGTTCTACTGTGGCCCCGAAGTCTGCTTGCCGGTTGTCGGAGGCGTACTGATCCACTCCGACCGACACCATCAGACGGAACTGTGGAACCGTACGTTGGCGCCCTTCGTGTTGCGTGAACTGGACCGCAAGAAGCTGCTCCTGCGCTGAGCCGGGTTCGGCCTAGCTCTCGCGCGCCGCGATGAAGTCTGTGATTCGCTCGAGCTGGTCGGCGCCTTCCGGTGCGGCAACGGCCAACGCAGCGCGCGTCTGCTGATGCGAAGCGTCTGCCAAAGCTCCAGCCTGTGCGAGGCCAAACTCGCTGACGTAGGTTCGCTTCCCCTGCCGCTCGTCGCTGCCGGATGGTTTGCCGAGCGCTTCGTCCGAACCAGTGACGTCAAGGATGTCATCGACGATTTGAAAGAGCACGCCAAGCTCAGTGGCGAACGCGCGGTAGGCCAAGAGCGTCTCGTCGTCAACTCCGTGAAGCAAGCAGACGCACTCAACCGAAGCACCGATCAGCCTCCCGGTCTTGCGGGCATGAAGCTCGCGCAGGCCGTCCGGGCCGTCGGCGGCGACGCCCTCAACGTCGAGGTACTGACCCCCGACCATGCCGTTGACGCCGGTAGCAGAGGCGAGCTCTGCTGATGCCTTGAGGAGTCTGCGCGGATCACCGCGCTGCTCGGAGAGGATCAACTTGAACGCTTCGGCGTAGAGCGCATCGCCGGCGAGGATCGCAACGTCCTCCCCAAATGCGATGTGGCAGGACGGCTTACCCCGACGGAGATCGTCATCGTCCATCGCTGGCAGATCGTCATGGATCAACGAGTAGCTGTGGACCATCTCCAATGCGCCGGCCAGTGGCATCACACTCTCCGGGTCGTCTCCAAGCGCAGCGGCCGTGGCGAGTGCGAGCACTGGGCGAATCCGCTTCCCTCCCGCCAGCAGCGAATAGAGCATCGCCTCTTCGAGCCCTTCAGTCGCCGGCCCGTCGCTGAAGCGCAGCTGCCGCAAATACTCGTCGACCTGGTCGCGCAGGTCGTCGGGGTAGCTCACCGGCGCCTCACAGCAAGGTGTCCTGACCGGGGGGCGGCTCGGCTGGCGTCTCTCTCGCCAAGCGGTCAAGCTCACTGGAAGCTTGGCCCGCGAGCGCGGCGCAGTCTTCTACGAGCGACGCCGCCGCGTCCGTGGTTAGATCTCCACCCCGGAGCTGCTGCGCGGCGCGGCTGAGCCGCTCAACGAGTTCATCTATTGCAGTTGTGTCCAGATCAGTCATCGCTCGGCGCAGTCTCCCCGATTTCGGCCATCGCCGCATTGAGGATCCCGTTGACGAAGCCCGGCGACCGTTCGCCGCAGTATTCCTTAGCGACCTCGACAGCCTGATCGATTGCTCCTTCTGGCGGGATTGGCGACTCCGCAGGGACCGCGTCTGGGTAGAGCATCTCGACCAGCGCTATCCGCATAATGCAGCGCTCCAGCATCGCTATCCGCTCAACACTCCAGTCGATCGCGTAACGCCCGATCACCTCGTCGAGATGCTCACGCAGATCATCGGCGGCGTGCACCAGTGACCGCGTGAGCGTGCTTGCGCCGCGGTCGAGAAGGTCGCTAACCGGCGCACCGGCAATCTCAGCTTCGTAAAGGATGAAGGCTGCTTCACGGCGCTGCTCACTGCGACGTGACACCGACGACGCCGACTTCAGGCGCGCGACATGTAGTCGCCGCTGTCGGTCTGAACCTTGATTTTGTCGCCAATGTTGACGAACAGCGGAACCTGGATGACGGCGCCCGTCTCAAGCGTTGCGGGCTTGTTGCCGCCGCCCGATGCGGTGTCACCGCGCAGCCCAGGCTCGGTCTCCGTTACCTCCAGCTCGACCGAGGCAGGCAATTGAAGAGTGCTTGGCTCAGAATCGATGAAGAGCATGTCGACGTCGTCATTTGGTTTCGTCCAACGAAGTTCGTCCTCAACCAGCGACAGCGGTAGCGCGATCTGCTCAAACGACTCGGAGTCCATGAAGTGAGCTTCCGTGCCATCCGAGTAAAGGAAGCTCATCCGGCGCGCCTCGGAGCGAACGGAACGGAACTTCTCTCCGGCGCGGAAGGTCTTGTCGATCACGTTGCCGTCGGATGTGCGGCGCAGCTTCGTACGGACGAAGGCAGGACCCTTGCCCGGCTTGACGTGCTGAAAGTCGACGACCTTGAAGACCGTCCCGTCGACCTCGATGTGATTGCCGTTTTTAAGTTGATTAGTTGAAATCATCTAAGCGGCGAGGTTAGCGCGCCAGCGCAGCCCTCGGCTAACAGCCTCGCGCCGTAGGCTGTCGTAATCTGCGCCGGTGGCGTTGCTCACTGTTTTCCTCCTCGCCTGCGTGACAGCGCTGGCAACCGGACTAGGTGCCCTGCCCGTAGCTTGGCTTGGCCCTGCGCGCACAGAGCGCTGGCGCCCGCTGCTTTGGGGCGTTGCAGCGGGAGTCATGACGGCAGCCTCGATTGGCCTGATCATCGAACCGATCGACAACGGGCAATGGGTGCCGTTGATCTTCGGCGGCGTGATCGGCGTTGCCTTCCTCCTCCTTGGGCAGCGGGCAATGGCCGGCCGTGAGATGCGCGTGGGCGAGCTCAGCGGCGTCCATGTGCGCCGCTCAGCACTGGTATTCGTCGTGCTTTTCGTCCACAGCCTCCCCGAGGGCTTTGCGCTTGGATCATCCTGGTCTGCCGACAGCACGATTGGACTGTTCGTCTTCATCGCGATCGCTCTGCAGAACGTCCCTGAAGGGACTGCGACGGCTATTCCGATGGCTCAGGCTGGATTCGGCGCCTCGCAGCAGTTCTGGGCCGCCGTCGGCACGAGCCTGCCGCAGCCGATCGGCGCTGTAATCGCCTTTCTCCTCGTCGAGGAGATCAAGGCACTGCTGCCATGGTCACTCGGTTTTGCCGCCGGCGCGATGCTGGCACTTGTGGTCCTTGAGCTGCTGCCGGATGCGATCGGTCCGCGCGAAAACAGGCCGCTCGCGGCGGCCGGGATTGTCGGTTCGATGCTCTGCATGGCCGGGCTGGCAGCGCTTCTGGGCGCTTAGTACGGCGCGCCGACTGCCTTCGCCCAGCTCTGGTCGACATGCAGCTCACCATTGTTGTCCGTGCCAAGGACGACGACTGTCGCCGGGTCTCGGTTGCCGTTCGCAGGGTCGATTGTTACCGAGCCGGTGACGCCTTCCCAGTCCTTGACCGCGTTGAGGCACTTCGTAAGCGCCGTTGAGCCGTCAACTTGCGCCGTTGTCGAGCCGTCAGCGTTCGGCGTGTTGTCAAAGCCGCCGGCGCTCTTGACGCAGGTGGCGAGAAGGTTTACCGAATCGTAAACGTATGAGCTCCATGTACCTGGGGCCTCGCCGAACTCCTTCTCGTAGTCGGCGTCGAACGAGCCGCCGTTGGGGAAGTCGCCGGGCGACGGAACGCCAACGACTGGGCAGTTCTGCGCCGCGGCCTCACCGGCCGTCGTTACGAAGCCAGGGTCGGCGGAGGCGTAATCGGCGAGGCACTTAACCTTCGACGAGCTTGAGTCCATCGCCTTGGCGATCAATCCACCTTCAGGGAAGTAGACGACCGAGTAGATCGCGTCCGGATTGGTTGCCTCCAGTTTGGCGACGGTACTGGTGTAGTTGGAAGCTCCGGGCTTGACGGCCTCGTAGGCGGTCACCTTGACGCCGGCCGCTTCGAGCGACTTCTTCATCTGCGCACCGACCGTCGCCGTGTAACCCGGCGTCGGGTCGTAGGCGATCGCGACGGATTTCGCATTCAGCCAATCAGTCAGCGCGGTCGTGGCGACAGGGGCGATCTGGTAATCCATTGGCTGGAGCGTGTATCCCATGCCGTTGGTCGCGCTGTCGGAAGTGAGGCGGATAGGCGT
>CAJBIG010000157.1 GCA_903953065.1 uncultured Solirubrobacterales bacterium | reverse complement strand
TGACAACCCGCATGGGATTGCAATTGATTCGGCTGGAAATATTTACACAGCCAACTACAGCTCAAACGACGTCACGCGGATAGCAGCCGATGGCTCGATAACGACGATCGCGTCGCCGGTGGTGGCCGGGGTAGTCCAGGCCAACCCTTACGCAATCGCGATCGATAGCGCCGACAACGTTTACGTGACCAACGAGGGCTCGCGCAGCGTAACCAAGATCACTACCGCGGGGTCAGCGTCGAAGCTCAACCTTTCCAACACCGGAACCAACCCGCACGGAATCGCGATCGACTCCGCTGGCAACGTGTACACGGCCAACTACGCCGTGGCAACCGTCTCAAAGATCACTTCAGTTGGCACGACGACGGCGACCTGGGCGACCGTTGGAAGTATGCCGGAAGCACTTACGGTCGATTCCAGCGACAACCTTTACGTAGCGAATTGGGCTTCCGCGACAGTCTCGAAGATCACGGCGGGGGCCGCGGTTTCCACGCTTGGCATCACCGGAGCTCAGCCCAGCGGCATTGTCCTCGACGCTGCCGGCAATGTCTACACATCGAACTACGGCAACAGCACGATTTCGAAAGTCACACAAGTCGGCGGGTCAAGCACCTTCGGCTCGGGAATCAACTCAAGTTGGATCTACCCCCGGAGCATCGCGATCAACGCCAGCGGGAGGCTCTTCGTAACTAACGAGGCGACCAACCGCGTTTCGACGATCGCTGAGCTGCTGGCCCCCGGCACGCCGCCGGCACCGACCGCAGTTGGCGGTGACGGTTCCGCAACAGTGACCGTGGCTGCAGGAAGCGGCGGCGCGCCCGCCAGCTACACAGTCACCGCATCCCCTGGAGGACGCACCTGCACCGTTACCGGCGCGGCCGGCTCATGCACCGTCACCGGCCTCACCAACGGCACCGCATACACATTCTCAGCCACCGCGGCCAACGCTGGCGGAACGTCGGGCGGCTCGACGGCCTCGGGTTCGGTCAACCCAGCCCCCGCGACCGCTGCCCCCGGCACGCCACCAGCGCCGACCGCGGTTGCCGGTGACGGCTCAGCGACGATCACGGTCAGCGCTGGCAGCGGCGGCACTCCAACCAGCTACACCGTCACCGCGTCACCTGGCGGCAAGACCTGCACCGTCACGGGCGCGGCAGGCTCATGCACGATCACCGGCCTAACGAACGGAGTGGCGTACACCTTCTCCTCCATCGCAACCAACGCGGTCGGCACATCAACCGGCTCCGCGGCCTCCGGCTCGATCAGCCCGGTCTCCTCCGTCAAGGTTTTTGAGGCCGTCAAGTTCACGCCGAAGATCACGAAGAAGGCAGTAAGCGTGATTACCGCCGTCAACGTCCCAGGGGCCGGCAAGATCACTCAGATCGCCACGACGCGCGTGACCAAGAAGAAGAAGGCCAAGAAGGCGAGCGTCAGCAAGAAGAAGAAGAAGAAGGCCAAGACGGTCACGCGCTGCAAGGTGACGAAGATCGTCAAGGTCGCTGGCAAATATCCGCTGACATGCAAGATGAGCAAGAAGAGTCGAGCCGCTCTGCGCAAGAAGCCGATGACGCTGACGATCCGCACTACCTTCACGCCAAAGGTCGGCAAGCCGACGGTGAAGACGAAGGTCGTCAAGCTGAAGCGCAAGCGCTAGCCGAAGCTAGAAATCTGCCAGCGCTTGTCGGCGCGCTCAAGCGTGAAGCTGTACTTCTGCGAGGACTTCTCGCCGGTCTTGGCACTGACGGTGGCGGTCGCCTTGTTGTCGTCCTTCGGGTCGATCGTCACGTCGGTGACGGTCAGATCGGCCTCGTCGGTCGCTTTCATTCCTGCCGTAACCGCCGTCGCGCAACTGGCGCCCGAGTTCTTCGCTGAGATCTGCTTCGCGAGCTGCGCCGTGATCTGTGTGCTGCAGATCTTCGCGCCATCCTGAGCAGTGGCGTTGGCTTGGAAGTCTTCGATCGTGTTGGCGACCAGCTTCTCGTCACCGGAGTAGTTCTCTGACGAGCTGGTCGACTTCGTTCCGCCCTGAGCGCAGCCGGAGACGGCGAGGAGCGCGACCAAAGCGGCGGCGGAGAAGAGAAGGCGCATCGGTTGGAAGCGTAGCGGGGCAGGGCGCCGCTAGGTCAGCTTCTTGCCCGGGTTCATCAGGTTCTTCGGGTCGAGCGCCTGCTTGATCGCTTCGTGCGCGCGCGAAGCTGGGCGGCCCCATTGCTTGTGCAGCCAGCCGTTCTTCGCTAGGCCTACGCCGTGCTCGCCGCTGATCGTCCCTCCCAGCTCAATTGCCATCTCCATCAGATCATCACCGGCAGCCATCGCGCGCCGCACGGCCAGATCGTCGTTGGGGTCGAGCATGAAGGTCGAGTGGAGGTTGCCGTCGCCGGCGTGACCGAATGAGCAAGCGGCAACGCCGTGGCGCTCGCCGATCTCAATCGTTCGTTCGATCGCATCTGCCAAACGATCCAGTGGAACGGCTATGTCGTCGGAGATCTTCGAACCGTGCTCGTTGCTGACGCTCGTTCCAAGACCTTCACGCCAGCGCCACAACATGCGCGGATCATCCGGGGCTAGCGGCGCGCAGAGCGCGTCTTCGGCCAGCGCTCGGAGCAACTCATCGCGGTCGCTCTGGCCGCTGTCGCAGTCGACTATCAAGAGAAATTCGGCGCCGGCGGGGAGTTCGCCAGGGAAGCCGCCGCCGGTGATCTCGAGCGTCGCACGATCGAGGTACTCGATTGCCGCGGCCACAGGTCCAGCCGCCATAACGCGCTCAATTGCCTCGCAACCACTGGCCACGCTCGGGTAGAAAGCAGCAAGCGGAAGCGACGGTTCGGGCGTCGGAATTAGGCGCAGCGAAACGGAAGTTATTACGCCCAACGTCCCCTCGCTGCCGGTCAGTAGCGCCGCAAGGTCGTAACCGGCCACATCTTTGCGCGCAGCTCCACCCACACGGATCAGTTCGCCGGGCGCTATCACGGCCTCAATCCCGGTCACCCAGGCGCCGGTTACGCCGTATTTGAAGCAGTGCGGTCCACCTGCGTTGGTGGCGACGTTGCCACCAATCAGCGACTGCTCAGGAGCTCCGGGGTCAGGTGGGAAGTAGAGCCCGTTTTCGAGCGCGAGGCGGTGAACAGTCGCGGTTGTAACGCCGGCTTCGACCTCGATGCGCCACTGCAGCGGTTCGAAGCTGCGTACCGCGCTCAGCCGTTCCAGACCGAGCACAATCCCCGAACCCAGCGGCACTGCGCCGCCGGCCCAGCCGCTGCCACCACCGCGCGGCGTGATCGGAACATCGTGCGAGTAGCACCAGGCAACGACCTCGGTCACTTCCTCGGCGCTGCTTGGCAATACAACGAGATCGGCTCGGCCGTCCGCAGCGAAGATCGTCTCGTCCGCGGTGTAGACGGAGTCATCTCCAGAGCGAACGTTCGCTTCGCCAACGATCTTTGAGAGCGCCTCTTTCACAGTTGCAACGGTACAGGGCGGGCGGCAGGCACCGGCCGGTACGTGGCGAATTAGGAACCGTGCTTTGCCACGCAAACGTAACGACGCCCTCACAGGCCGCGCAATGCCGCAGCTAAGTCGAGGCCGCGCCGGCGCAGAAGGCCGCCCCAAGCGGGTCGGCCACAAGGGCGCAGATGCGCTGGTCCACGGCAACACCGCTGCCAGCTTCGACGCAGCGCTGGCGGCCGGCGTAGACATGATCGAGTTCGACGTCCTGCCAGAACGGCTCGACGGCACCGGCGAGCTGCGGCTGGCGCACGACTTCAAGGACGCGCGCGAGCGCACACCGCTAAGGCTCGACGAGGGGCTCGCTCATCTAGCGCAACCCCAGTTTGCTCACGTTCAGCTCGACGTTGACATGAAGCTCCAGGGCTACGAGCAACGAACCGTTGACGCGCTGCGCCGCCACGGCCTTGCCGAGCGTTCGCTGATCTCGACGATGGAGAAACCGAGCCTCACGCTGCTGCGCAAGATCGCCCCGCAGATCACTATCGGCTGGTCCTTCCCCCGCGCTCACCGCGACCTCACCGACCATCGCTTCTACCGCTGGCCTGCCTACGCAGCGATCATCTACTACCGCATTCGTCTGCCGTGGATGGCGGCGAAGGCGATCCGCGAGGGGCGTGTCGACGCGCTGATGTGCCACTGGGCTTTCGTGACCCCGCGCTTGGCGCGGGCAGTGCGCGATGTGAGAGGTGAGCTCTACGTGTGGACCGTCGATGACGCCGAGCAGATCGACCAGTTCGAGCGGCTCGGAATTGCCGGCGTTATCAGCAACGACCCGCACCTTTTCCCGCGTGCATAGGTAGCCTCCTTCGCGATGAGCGAGGAGACTTACACACTGCTCCAGGCCGTGCCTGTCTTCGAAACGCTCGGAGATGAGGATCTCCATCGCGTCGCCGAGGTTGTAGTCACGCGTCGCTTCCCCGGCGGCCAGGTGATCTTCCGCGAGGGAGACCCCAGCAACACCTGTTACGTCGTTCGCCGCGGCCACGCCCGCGCTATCCGCGAGCATCCCGACGGTCGCACGATCACGCTGACCCACTTCGGCCCGGGCGACATCTTCGGCGAGCTGGCAATGTTCGACGACGAGGTTCGATCAGCGACTGTCGAAACGCTCGATGAAGTCGATCTGATCGCGATTCCCGGTCGCGACATGCGCAGGCTGATGAACGAACACGGCGCGATCGCGAGCAAGCTCGTCGTTTCGCTCGGCAGGCGGATGCGGATCGCCAACGAGAGGCTCACGCGCCAGTCGTTCCAGACCGTGCAGAGCCGCGTCGCAATTGTTCTCGGTGACCTTGTCACCCAGGCCCGACTTGAGGGCGCAGGCGACAACGGCAGCGTTGAACTGATCATCACCCAGGCCGACATCGCGCAGCTGGCCGGCTGCTCTCGCGAGTCGGCGAGCCGTTTTCTAACGACGCTCGCCAACTCCGGTGCGATTGAGCAAGGGCGAGGACGAATCAAGGTCCTCGACACCGACGTGCTGACCGGCTTCATCTATTAGCGACGCCGGGCCTCGCGCCGAGCGAGTTAGCTCTGTAGTCTTTGGGCGCAATGCAGGTACTGAACTTTTACTCAACGATCTTCGCCGACCAGCTGCGCCGCGGGCGTAAGACGGCGACGATTCGGCTTGGCGACAAGAGCCACAAGTACCGCAAGAACCAAGCGGTGCTGGTGACAATCGGCTACCAGTTCTCGCCGCGCGAGAAGATCTTCGAAGCGGTTATCGACCAGGTTGATGTCAAGCGCGTGCGCGACCTTTCGCCGCGCGATATTGAGCACGACAATCCCGAGCTGCGCCGCCAAGAAGATCTGATCCACTTTCTCGAGCAGATCTACGGACAACCCGTGACCATGGAGGACATTGTCACGGTGGTGCGTTTCTCCCAGATCGTTGAGAATCCGCAGTCCTTCACCGATGCCCGGCTCGGCATCGGTGGCGCCCAGAACTAAGGCGCTATCATCTCTCGGAGCAACTTTGGCACTCGGCAGCTGTGAGTGCCAAAAGAGCCGGGCAAAGGCCCGGAAACGTTCGTAAATAGCGCAACTACCGGAGGCATTTGAAATGAATTTGAAGCCGCTTGGCGATCGAGTGATCGTCCGCGCCATCGATGAGGAGGAGACGACCGCTAGCGGCCTGCTGCTCCCCGAAACAGCAAAAGAAAAGCCCCAGAAGGGCGAGATCGTCGCCGCTGGCGAAGGTCGTTGGGATGAGGACGGCGAAAAGCGCGTCCCTCTCGACGTAAGCAAGGGCGACGTCGTGCTTTACAGCAAGTACGGCGGCACCGACATCAAGGTTGACGGCGAGGATCTCCTCGTTCTGCGCGAGAGCGACATTCTCGCAATCGTCGAGTCTTAGGCCTCAAAGGAGAACTGA
>CAJBIG010000156.1 GCA_903953065.1 uncultured Solirubrobacterales bacterium | reverse complement strand
TGCACTCGGTCGCGTGGCGGGCCGTGGCATCCACCTGAGCTAGCACTTCGGCGCCCACGTCCAGCCCGCCGTTGGCCGCTTCGACAACGAGAGCCTGGTCATCACCGGCACGAATAACGCCGACAACCGCGGCGAGCGGTGCGCCGTCGGCCGAGAGCAGCGCGCCTGTATCGGCGGCTTGGCCGCCGCCCTCTGCGTAGAACGGAGAATCGGCCAGCTTCACAAGCGTTCGCCCATCCTCCTGCGCGGAAGCGACGACATTCGTCCTTGCAATGAGCGTCTCGTAACCAACAAAGCGCGCTTGCTCGCCGCCGACCGCGCGCACGGCCTCCGCCGAGACGCCAACTTTGCGCTCCCCTGCTCCCGCCGCCGAGCGGGTCCGCTGCTCTCCCATGAGGCGGTCGAACTCAGCCTGCTCGGCAAACGGCACGCCGCGCTCCTCGGCCAGCTCGCGCGTCAGTTCAATTGGGAAGCCGAAGGTGTCGTGGAGCCGAAACGCATCCTCGCCGCTGAGCGTGCCGGCGTCGAGCAGCTCCTCGAGCAGCCCGCTTCCCTGGACGAGCGTGCGACCAAAACTCTCTTCTTCTCCTCGCACCCACTCGAGGATCGTCTTGCGGCGCTCGACCAGCTCCGGGTAGGCCGCCCCCATTACGTCGATTACCTGCTCTGCGAAGACGGGCAGGAACTGACCTTCAATGCCAATCCTTTGGCCCTGCAACACGGCGCGGCGCATCACGCGGCGCAGGATGTAGCCGCGGTCTTCGTTGGAGGGGACAATCCCGTCTGCGATCAGAAACGTCATCGCACGGGAATGGTCGGCGAGAATCCGCAGCGCGCGAACGTCAGCGTCGGCGCTGCCAAGCTCGCGCCCAAGCGCCATCAACCCCGCAAATTGGTCTGTCTCGAAGACGCTCTCGGCTTCCTGCTCGATGAGCGCCAGCCGGTTTAGCCCGGCGCCGGTGTCAATGTTCTTTGCTGGCAGTGGCGTGAGCACACCCTGCGGGCTCTGGTCGAACTCCATGAAAACGAGGTTCCAGTACTCAAGGAAGCGGTCGTTCTCGCCACCAGGAAGATCGTCCGCCGAGCCGTACTGCTCGCCGCGGTCGAGGTAGAGCTCGCTACAAGGGCCGCATGGGCCGGTTGGGCCGGCTTGCCAGAAGTTTTCGGAGCGCGGGCAAAGGACGATCCGCTCGCGCGGCACCCCAACCGCTTCCCATGCCGCGATCGCCTCTTCATCGGCGCCCAGTCCAAGCTCTTTGTCGCCCTCAAAGACCGTAATCCAGATCTTTTCGGCGTCGAAGCCGAAGCCATCGAGTGACAGCTTCCAGGCAAGCTCGATTGCGCCCTCTTTGAAGTAGTCGCCGAGCGAGAAGTTGCCGAGCATCTCGAAGAAGGTGAGGTGGCGGGCGGTGTTGCCGACGTTCTCGATGTCGGTGGTGCGAAAACACTTCTGGCAGCTCGTCAGGCGCGGCGCCGGTGGCTGCTCCAATCCCATGAAGTACTCCTTCAAGGGATGCATCCCGGCCGTTGTGAGCAGCACCGATGAGTCGAACGATGCTGGAACGAGCGAACCTGACGGGCGCAGCGTGTGGCCGTTCGCCTCGAAGAACTCGAGGAACGTGGAGCGGATTTGATCGGAGCTGCGAGTCGGCATCAAGCGATTGTGGCGCATCCGACGACACGATCACCGCTGAGCAGCACGGCGGTCTGCCCCGGTGCGGGCGCCCAAGCCGGTTTAGTCAGCTCCAGAACCGCGCCGTTGAGTCTGCACGCAAGCGCCGGCGCGTGCGAGCGCAGCCGCGCCTGATCAACGGTGTCGGAGGGGCGATAGAGCTTCACGTCGGTCAGTACGACCTCGCTGCGGTGGAGCTGATCGCGCGTGCCGACGGTGACCGTGTTGGCCTCTGCGTCGGTTGCAGCAACGTAGAACGGCTCGGCAACGCCGCCGATCTCGAGCCCGCGGCGCTGCCCAACTGTGAAGCCGTGCGCGCCGTTGTGGCTGCCGAGCTCGTCGCCATCGAGGCCGATGATTAGCCCGGGGCGATCTTCAATCCCCCCATGTTTGGCTAGAAAAGCTCCGCTTGCAGTGCCGGCAAGGAAGCAAAGGTCTTGCGAGTCGGGCGTCTGAGCAACCGACAGGCCGGCTTCGGTGGCGAGCTGGCGGACCTCGGGTTTCGTCATCTCGCCGAGCGGGAAGAGCATTCGTGCGACCGACTCCGGCGCCAGCGCCGCCAGCATGTACGACTGATCTTTCGCAGGGTCGGCGGCGGCGCGCAGCAGTCCATCGTCGCCAATGCGCGCGTAATGACCGGTCGCCAGTTCGCTGGCGCCAAGTCGCGCGGCGAGATCAAGCATCGCGTCGAGCCGAACGGCGCCGTTGCAGCGCACGCAAGGGTTTGGCGTCTTGCCGGCGGCGTGGCCGGCAATCCACGGTTCGACGACACCGGCGCGGAATGCTTCACGGAGGTCGAGCGTTAAGTGAGCCAAGCCAAGGCTATGGGCAAGCGAGCGAGCCCGCTGAACTGCGCTCGCAGAGCAGCAGCTCCCTTCAGCATCGTTCGCCTCATCGCGCCAAAGCTCAAGCGTGACGGCTACCGGAGCCTCCTCGGCCCGCTCGGCGCAAAGATGCGCCGCGACGGCGCTGTCGACGCCTCCGCTCATCGCAATCAGGATGCGGCCTGGCGCCTCGTCCAGCTGCGCGCTTGCGGCGACGGCGCCACCGAGAGCCCGGGCCAGCGCGTCGGCCGCTAACTCGGCGGCGTGGATCTTCCCGGCGCTAAGGCCACCCAGCGCCGAGGCAACGTCGGCTGTCCCAATCTTCGCCGCCTCCAGCACAGGCGCGCCGGAAACCAAACCGATCGCTGCGCTTGCTGCAGCGCTGGCAGCACCGCAGCCGGAAGCTGCAAAGCTCGCATCGGCAACGCGGTCGCCCTCAACGCGGATCGCAATTCGGACCAGATCACCGCAGACGGCTCCCCCGGCAACGCCGCAGTGAGCGCCTTCGGCAACCTCTCCCTGCCCGCGCGGGTGACGCAGATGATCCTCAAAGCGCTCGTCAGCCATGACCGCCCAGTCTAGGCGCCAATGGTGCTACTCGGCGGCTGCGGGCGGAGTCTGGGGCTTGATTCCCAAATCCCGCAGCTGGCGCGCCTCGGCCGGCGCCGGTGCCCCGGTCAACGGATCT
>CAJBIG010000155.1 GCA_903953065.1 uncultured Solirubrobacterales bacterium | reverse complement strand
CGTAGCGCCGATCAAACCTTCGTCTGCCGGTGGCAAGCGCGAACCGGCGCTGCCGCCCGCTCCGAAGCCAACGGCTGCGCCAAAGCCGAAGAGCGATTCGCAGCCGACGCCGACCCCAAAGCCAAAACCGAAGGCTCCCGCTGGACAACCGCCACCGAAGCCAGCCGCGCCGGTCGCAGCGCCGGAGCCGTCGGCAGCTGAGAAAGCTCCGGATTCGCCCGCTGAACCAGAGCCCGCTGCTCCGATCGACGAGATCGCTGCCGCAGCGACCGTCGGCCCGAAGATCATCGCCCAGCCCGACAAGCCGAAGCGGACGCCGCGCAAGCCGGCCAGCCCTGCCGATGCTGGAGGCAAGCGCCGAGTAGTAATCGACTCTCAGGCCAACCGCCGCCCAGGTGGAGGCCCGCCTCCAGGAGGATTCCCGCAGCGCCGTCCACGCCGCCGTGGCCGCCGCAAGTTTGACGACACGCCATTGGCGCCGCTCGACACGAGCGCGCAGAGCGCGACCGACGCAGTTCGCGTAAACAGTGGCGCGACGGTCAAAGACATTTCCGAGTACCTCGGCGTCCCAGTCCCGGACCTGATCAAGCAGTTGATGATGATGGGCGAGATGGCGACGCTCACGCAAACTCTCTCGGACGAAGCAATCGTGATTCTCGCTGAGGCGCTCGGCAAGGAAGTTGAGATCGTCACGACCGCCGACGAAGAAGCTGAAGAGTTGATCTTCGCCGACGAAGAAGTCGATCTTGTTGAGCGTCCGCCAGTCGTCACGATCATGGGCCACGTTGACCACGGCAAGACATCCCTGCTCGACGCGATCCGCAAGACCGAGGTCGTTGCCGGCGAGGCTGGCGGCATCACCCAGCACATCGGCGCCTACCAAGTCCATCACGACGGACGCCTGATCACCTTCCTCGACACGCCCGGCCACGAGGCGTTTACAGCGATGCGTGCCCGCGGTGCTCATGTAACCGACATCGCCGTGATCGTTGTCGCTGCAGATGATGGCCCTAAGCCGCAAACAGACGAGGCGATCGACCACGCGCGCGCCGCCGGCGTACCAATCGTTGTCGCCGTCAACAAGGTCGACAAGGAGGGCGCCGACCCGACTCGCGTTCGCACCGAGATGACAGAGCGCAAGCTCCAGCCGGCAGAGTGGGGAGGCGAGACCGAGTACGTAGACGTGTCGGCCAAATCAGGTGCCGGCCTCGATGAATTGCTCGAAACGTTGCTCGTAGTCTCTGAACTTGAGGACCTGAAGGCCAATCCTGACGCTGAAGCCAGCGGCATCATCGTCGAGTCGAGGCTCGACCCGGGTCGGGGGCCTGTCGTGACGGTTTTGATTCAGCGCGGCACGCTCAAGGTCGGCGACGCCTTCGTGGCAGGAGCGCACTGGGGCAAAGCGCGCGCGATGCACGACCACACCGGAGCCGTGCGCGACGCCGCCATGCCCGGCGATCCGGTTGAGCTGCTCGGCTTCGACGGCGTCCCTGACGCCGGCGAGGTGCTGCGCGTCACAAAGAACGAGAAGGTCGCGCGCCAGCAGGCCGAAGAGCGCCAGACAAGAATGCGCAACGAAGCGGCCGCACGCCGTTCGGGACGCAAGGTTTCGTTCGACGATCTTTTCAGCGGCATCCAGGAAGGGGTTCTCAAGGACCTCAATCTTGTCCTCAAGGCCGACGTCTCAGGCTCTCTTGAGGCGTTCGAGGACGAGATCGCGAAGCTGCCCCAGGATGAGATTTCGGTCAACATCATCCACCGCGGTGTTGGCGGAATCAACGAGTCCGACGTGATGCTTGCCGCGGCATCCGACGCGATCATCCTTGGCTTCAACGTACGTCCGGTCGGCGACGCACGCGCCGCGTCGGACCGCGAGGGCGTCGAGATTCGCAGCTATTCGGTGATCTACAAAGCGCTTGAAGAGCTGCGCGACGCGATGACAGGAATGCTCGAGCCCGAAGAGGTCGAAGACGCGCTCGGCAGCGCCGAAGTGCGTCAAACCTTCAAGGCCTCGAAGGTCGGCACGATTGCCGGCTGTCAGGTGACGTCAGGCAAGCTTGTCCGCAACGCGCACGTGCGAGTAGTCCGCGACGGGACAGTTGTCTACGAGACGACGATCGATTCGCTCAAACGCTTCAACGACGACGCCAAAGAGGTCGCGGAAGGGTTCGAGTGCGGCATCGTTCTCGCCAATTTCCAGGACGTCAAAGAGGGCGACATGCTCGAGGCCTACACGACGCGCAAGGTAGAGCGCCAGCTGGCCTGAGGCAGCCGCCTCGGGTTGGTCAGGAGCCCGTCCAATGGCCTCCTCGCGAATGAGGCGTGTCGACGAAGCAATCCGAGAGGTTGCCGCCGACACGATCACGAAGGAGATCAAAGACCCGCGCGTTGGGTTTGTCACCGTCACCGACGTTCAGACCACGCCCGATCTAAGTAGCGCACGGATCCACGTCAGCGTTTTCAATGCTCCCTCTGGCCCGGAAGACTGCCTCGAGGCGCTCAACGCCGCTCATGGAGTGATCCAAAGTGCGCTGGCGAGCCAGCTTCGAATGAAGCGGACGCCGACGGTGCAGTTCGTCATTGATACGACGCCGGCGACGGCGGCGCGGCTCGAAGAGATCCTCGAATCAGTAGATTTACGGAGCGAAGGCAACTCTGAATGAATCCGACTGCCACCGAAAGCCGCGAACAGACGATTGGCGCGCTTAGCGCTGGCGAACGCTTCCTACTCGTCACGCACGAACACCCCGATGGCGACGCTCTCGGCTCACTGCTCTCAATGGCGATGATTCTGCGCGGGCTCGGCAAGGACGTTGTTGCGTTCATTGCCGCCGATGACCTTCCTCTCTCCTACGAGTACGACTGGCTTGATGTCAGCGAAGTTGTGACGCAGGTCCCTGACGACGCTGATGAGCGCGTCGTCGTCTTCCTCGACTGTGGCAACACGGAGCGCAGTCCGCTCGTCGACGAGGCGGCGACACCAGAGCAGGTGCTCAATATCGACCACCACCACGACAACACGCGCTTCGGCAGCATCGACTACGTCGTCGAGGACGCCTCTTCGACCGCAGAAATCGTCTGGGACTTGGCGCGGGGTTTGGGCGCTCCACTGACCCCCGCGATCGCCGAAGCGCTCTACCTCGGCCTGATAACCGACACCGGGCGCTTCATGTACCCAAATGCCACGGCCCGCTCGCACGAGATGGCGACCGAGTTGCTCGCCGCCGGGATCGACGGCAATCTGATCTTCCGGCGCGTATACGAGAACCTCCCCGAAGCAAAGCTGCACCTTTTCGCGCGCGCGCTCACCGCCACTGAGCGTTACCTCGATGGACGGCTGACCCTGTCGGTGCTGAGCAACGACGACTTCGAGCAGTGCGAAGCCCCCGCAAGCTACACCGAGGGAATTGTTGACTTCTTGCGTGCAGTGGACGGAACACGAGTCGCGGCGCTTATCCGTGAGACGACCGACGAGCACGGCGAGAGCTACCGCATCTCGATGCGTTCCAGCGATGGTGAGATCGACGTATCGAAGATCGCCCGCGCCGGCGGCGGTGGCGGACACCCGGCTGCGGCTGGGTTCAAGAGCGAGCTCAGCCGGGGCGATCTGATCGAGCTGCTCTGCACGCAGATCAGCGAACAGTCCTAGAGCTGCCGTGGACGGAATAGTCCTCGTCGACAAACCTGCTGGCCTCAGTTCGCACAAAGTGACAAACGACGTTCGTCGTGAGCTTGGCGCCGCCAAAGCCGGTCACGCGGGAACGCTCGATCCGTTTGCCACCGGGCTGCTGATCGTCTTGCTTGGCCGCGCCCGTCGCGTCCAACGCTTCTTCATGGGAATGTCGAAGGAGTACGTCGCCAGCGCGCGGCTCGGCGCGACATCCACGACCGGCGACCCCGAGGGCGAAATCACTCTGACCGGCCGGCTCCCACCGGAGAGCTTCGAGCCAAGTCTCGGTCAGATCACCCAGAGGCCGCCGATCTACAGTGCACTCAAGATCGACGGCAAGCGCGCCTACGCGCGAGCACGGGCCGGCGAAGAGTTTGAAGTGCCTGAACGCGAGGTGGAGCTTTTTGAGTTCACTCAGCTCAGCCGTGACGGCGACCAGGCCGAATATCGCATCCGCTGCTCGTCAGGAACCTATGTCCGATCGCTGATCTCCGATTTGGGCGACGCATACACCGAGAACTTGCGCAGGACGCGAATCGGCCCGTTCAGCGTCGACGATGCAGATGCCACGCGCGTCGTTGGGCTCGAGTCCGCGCTCGGCTTTTTCGATTCGATTGAGCTCGGTGCCGAGGACGCCAAGAAGGCTGCGCACGGCGTAGCGATTGAGCCGCAAGGCCAAGTGATCGAGGCGCCGCTGCGCGCCCCCGAGGACGCGCCGCCGACAGAGCTCCTGCTGGTCGCAGAGGATGGGCCGGTAGCGCTCGCTGAGCGGCGTGACGACGGGATGATCAAACCGGTCGTAGGCTTCCGAGCATGAAGGTCACGCCATTTTGCGATCTCGAGCCGCGCGAGCGCGTCGTCGCCGTCGGCACCTTCGATGGCGTTCACCTTGGCCATCGCGAAGTTATCGCTGGCGCAGACACTGTCCTGACCTTTGATCCCCATCCGATGTCAGTGACCGCGCCGGATCGTGCGCCGACGCTGCTGACCTCGCCTGCGCGCAAAGCCGAGCTGGTTGAGTCGCTTGGCGTTGAGGAGATGGTCGTTGTCAGTTTCGATCAGGAGTTTGCAGAGCACAGCGCAGAGGAGTTCATCGACGCGGTGTTGGTCGAAGGACTCTGCGCGTCACGCGTTCAGGTGGGTGACAACTTCGGCTTTGGCAAGCGCGCTCAGGGCCGCGTCGAAACCCTTCTCGCGGACGATCGCTTTCAAACTTCGGTGATGCCACTCTTCGAACTCGATGGCGCGCCGGTCAGTTCAAGTCGGATTCGCGCCCTGCTGCGGGACGGCGAGCTCGCCGAGGCCAACCGGCTCCTTGGCGCGCCGTATCTCTTTAGCGCCGAAGTTCAGCACGGCGAACGCCGCGGCCGTGAGCTCGGCTATCCGACGGCCAATCTCAACCCAATGGCTGGTTACTGCACTCCTGGGCATGGCGTCTACGCCGGTCGCGCGCAGCTCGAGGGGGGAGAGGTGAAGATCGCCGCGATCAACGTTGGAATGCGGCCGATGTTCGAGAGTGGGCTCGGTGAGCTGATCGAGGCCTACCTGCTCGATTTCGACGGTGACCTCTATGGACGGGAGCTCAGGGTTGAATTCCTCCACCGTTTGCGCGGCGAAGAGAAGTTCGAAAGCGTCGACGCCCTGAAGCTGCAGATGGCCGCTGACGTCGAGGCGACCCGCGCTCTGGTAGGCCTGTAGGAGCTTGGTGCTGCTAGCCTGCGTCGTCCGATGAGCACCCTTACTCCAGAGAAGACACGCGAGCTTGCAGCCACCTATGGCGGCAGCGAAGCGAACACCGGCGACACGCGCGTCCAGATTGCGCTGCTCAGCCAACGGATTGAAGATTTGACCGAGCACCTGCGCGGCGCTAAAAAGGACCACGCATCGCGCCGCGGCCTGCTGATGCTCGTCGGTCGGCGTCGTCGTTTGCTGAACTACCTGCAGAGCAGCAACCTTGAGGCCTACCGCGAACTAGTTACAGCGCTCGGTCTACGCAAGTGAGCATCATCGCTCCGGGCACGAAGGTGCCTCCTTTCAGTTTGGCGCGCGAGGACGGCTCGAATTTCACAGAAGCCGACCTCGTGGGTAACACGACGGTGCTCGTCTTCTACCCGTTCGCCTTCAGCCCGGTCTGCACGAGCCAGCTGCAGGTCTACACCGAAGCTCTACCGGAGATAACCGCCGATGGCGCCGTTATCTACGCTGTCTCGACCGACCCAAGCTTCTCCCAGACCGCGTTCCGCGAGCAGCTCGGCGTGCCGATCGAGCAGCTTTCTGATTTCGAGCCCAAGGGCGCAGCGGCGAAGGTCTTCGGCGCCTACTTCGATCCCGCCGGAATGACGAATCGCGCTCTAGTGATCGTCGGCCCCGATGGCTGCGTCACTTGGAGCTACTTGGCCGATAGCCCTGGCGACATGCCGGGCGTCAACCTGATCATCGACGGCCTCGCAGCAAGCTGAGCCTCACGGCTCGTCGCTCGTAGCGCGCGCCGCGATGTCAGCCGCCAAGAGCGGTGCGATCACCTCGGCGCGGTAGTCGAAGATCGAGGCTACGTCGCGGCCGACAAAGAGGCTGCGCGCAAGGTCGCCGAGCGGGCCGTAGCCGACTGAGTAGCGGACGACGTCGCTCATCAGCGTGCGCTCGCCCGGCAGCGCTTCAAATGTGTGCGTGTGGTGCCAGAGCTTGTAAGGGCCTTTGATTTGCGTATCGACGAAGCGCTCACTCGGTTGCCACTCTTCGATCAATGTGCGCCACCGGATCGGTACACGGTGAATCTTCAAGCGGTATTCGATCAGCGTGCCTGAGCGCATTTCGATCGGACGCGGCGTCGTCACCTGAAAGGCGAGCAGCGGCGGCGTGATCGATTCGAGGTTCGTTGCGTCGGCGAAGAATGGGAACACTTCCTCCGGGGTGCCTTCGAGCTCTTGTTCGCGGCTGAGTGTGTGGATGCTCATAGAGTGGGATACGACGCTGCGCTGCGCGGAGATCTACTGTTCGTCGTGCGATGCGCGATCTGAGCAGCCTGCCTGTTAGTCCAGTCGGACCGAGCGACCACGTCCGCGCAGGCGACGGTGAGCCGCTGATCGTCTACGCCGAGTTCAGCTGCCCGGACTGTGCAGTCGCTGCCGCACGCTTGCGTGAGAACAACGCATCGGTCTGCTTCCGTCACTTCGCGCTGGCAGCGCGGAGCCCCCGCGCAGTGAAGCTCGCGATTGCGTCGGAAGCGGCTGCTCGTCAAGGAATGTTTTGGGAGTTTCATGATTCGCTCTTCGCCGATCAAGGACGGCTCGACGACCCCCACCTCTGGCAGCGATGCGAGCTGCTTGGCATCGATATTGAGCGCTTCGAGAGCGATCGCCGCGACCCGGCGCTGGCCGACATTGTCGCCGAATCCGCTACCGCTGCGATGCGAGCCGG
>CAJBIG010000154.1 GCA_903953065.1 uncultured Solirubrobacterales bacterium | reverse complement strand
CTGCGGCGCAGTGATTCGCCACGGCGACCCGCCGTCGAGGCTCAGTGAGCGGTAGCGGCGGACCTTAGCCGCCGGCTACGTCGCGGCGCAGACCCACGCTTACCTAGTCGGCCAAGCCGGAAATGATTACGACCAGCTGCAGCAGAAGCGAGAACATCAAGGTGCCGACGACGGCCGCGGCGCTGATCGGATGAAGCTCTACGTCTGTTACGGCGCTTGGACGACCAAGTTCTTTGGCCACAAGCACCCCTGCGGCGAAGCCCACCAGGCGCTGCTCGACGCCGGCTACGACCCAGAGGTTGTGAAGGTTTACGGCCTAGGCCCGCTGCCGCTCGCGCTGCAGCCGAAGCGGCGCCAGGTAAAGGCCGTCACTGGCCGCACCTGGGTTCCCGCGATCGAGTTCGATGACGGCACCGGCTTCGACGAGTCGGCAAAGATCATCGAGTGGGCTAAGCAGAACCCGGCCGCTTAAGGCCAACGCAGGATCGCTCAGCAACAGTATTGAGCTGCTGAAATCGCAGGGACCCTCGTTAGAGCTTATGGACGATGCACTGTCCCGTCCCGAGGTACAACGGCACTTCCGGTAGCGGCGCGAAGAACTCGTCTACGGCGCTCCGCGCGCCGGGGCAGCTGCGGAAGCCGTAGTCATCAAAGATCATGATTCCGCCGCTGCTTAGCCGCGGGTAGAAGAATTCGCACGAGGACAGCACCGAGAGGTAGATGTCGGCGTCGACGTGCACAAATGCGAAGCGTGAACCTTCCACGGGTGTGGCGGTTTCAGGGAAAAACCCTTGGTGGTAGGCGACGTCCTCGCCGGTGCCAACGAAAGCGCGCACTTCAGCAAGTGAGGTGTCTGCGAAGTCACCTTGTTCGTGCTTATCGCGGGCATCGTCAACTTCGGGCATACCACCAAACGTGTCGAAAAGGTGGAGGCAGCGACCGCTGCCGTCGAAGCAGGAGCGCAAGAGGCTTGCCGTCCCGCCGCGATAAACACCTACCTCGGCAACATCGCCATCGACTGAGATCGCTTGCAGAGCAGACTGGTAGAGCGTGAAGCAGCGTTGGCGATTTACGAGGGTTTGTTCGCTCGCGCGAGAGAAGAGCCGATCGAAGGTCGCGTCCTCACGCCAGAGTGCGCGTGGGTTCGGGCGAACCCCTGTTACCGAACCAGCCTTCTCGGCGACCATTCGGGGGGTCAGATTTGTTCGGGCAAACGGCTTCATCGGGATGCCACACTACCTGATGGTGGCTAGCCGCCAGCTACATCGCGGCGCAGGAAGACCGTCAAGGCGACCGCCAGAGAGGGGATCGCATAGGCGGCGCAGACCCAGGCTGCGCGGATGATCGGATCCCAGTCAGCGGGGGTGCGGAGCAGTCCTTGCCATGAGTTGAACTGTGTGCTGAGCAGGTAGGGCTGGAGGCCGTCTAGGCCGGGGATGATTACGACCAGCTGCAGCAGAAGCGAGAACATCAAGGTGCCGACGACGGCCGCGGCGCTGTTGCGGAAGACGGTTGAGAGCAGCAGCGCGAAGCTGGAGATCGCCAAGATCGGCATCAGGTATACGGCGAGGCTCCCTGCCACCAGCAGCAGGCCTTGCTCCGGCGTCTCCAGCGTTCCTGAGAGCGTCGGGATTGGGTTGAAACCAGAGACGATGATGCCGGCAATCGTTGCGACGACGCCACTAAGGATGATCGCCAGAATCGAATAGCTGAAGGCGGCCATCACCTTCCCGAAGAAAACTTGGCTGCGCTCAACCGAGCGCGTCAAGATCGTCTTCAGCGTGCCGTTGTTGTCCTCGTTGGCGACGATGTCGCCGGAGACGAGCGCCGCGATCAGCGGGTAGAACCAGATTGAGCCGAACAGCAGCGTCACGAGCGGGAAGGCGAGGCCGGTGTCGTTGATGTAGCGACCGAAAGGCACGTCGGCCGGTTCGCCGGGCTGGATCGCGACCGCAACAGAAAAGACGATCGGCACCAACACTGCGGCGCCGAGTCCTAGGTACGTCCGCTTCTGCGCGCGCAGCTTGCGCAGTTCCCAGCGGTAGACGGTCAACGTTCCCGGGCGGCTCATTGCGCGCCTCCGGTCAGATCGGAAAGCTCGTCAAGCCGCTTCTCTTCCGCCTGTGCGTCGCCTTCGCCCTCGGTCAGTTCGAAGAAGAGATCCTCGAGCGTTGCCGCGCTTGGAGCCAGCTCGAAGATCAGTGCGCCGGAATCGGCGAGCGCGCGCGAGAGCTCGCCGATCGCCGCTTCGTCGGCGGCGCGGAACTGGATCGGCGCGGCGCCATGGCGGGTCACGTCGCTTATTCCACGGCGGTCGGAGAGTACGCGCAGTGCAACCTCGTCGTCACTTGTGCGCAGGCGAATCGTCAGCCCTGCCGTAGCGCGCAGCTCCTCGAGTTCGCCTTCGTAGACGATCCGTCCACTGCGCACAATCGCCACGCGGTTGCAAAGCTCTTCGACCTCGGCCAACAGGTGGCTGGAGAGCATTACGGTCATGCCTTCGGCTGAGAGCCTTGCGATCAGCGCGCGCATGTCGCGCATTCCGCCCGGGTCGAGGCCGGTCGCCGGTTCGTCGAGCAGCAGCAGCTTCGGGCGCCGGATAAGTGCCGCGGCGATTCCGAGCCGCTGGCGCATTCCGTGCGAGTAGCCGCCGACCTTGTCACCGGCGCGGCCTGTCAGCTCAACTACGTCGAGCGCTTCATCAATTCGCGTTTTCGCTTCGTTGCCGTCGAGCGCAGCGACGAGGCGAAGGTTGGTCATGCCGTCGAGGTAGGGGTAGAAGCGTGGCGCTTCGACGAAGCCGGCGACGTCAGCCAGCGCATCGACCGACTTCTGCGGGTCGTGGCCAAACACACGGGCCTCACCTGCGGTCGGAGTGATCAGTCCGAGCATCATCCGCAGCGACGTCGTCTTGCCAGCGCCGTTTGGCCCGAGGTAGCCAAACACGTCGCCCTCATTGACGGTTAGTGAGACGTCATCAACGGCTGTGATGCGGCCGTACTGTTTCGTCAGTCCACGGAGCGCGACCGGCGGCTGTTCGCTCACGGTGGTTAGAGCCCGCGGGCGGCGGCGAGAGCGTCCTGCTCTGTTACTGAGCCGATCACGACGTAGCGGACTCCGTCGCGAGTAAAGCTGACGAGCGATCCAAGTGGCGTGCCAAAGACTGTCGCCTCGGCGCCGGCGACCTTCGCTGTCGGGATTTCAATCCCGTCGCGCTTGGCCTGCTCAGATGCGCCGAGCGAAGGTGCTTGGTCGTTGCCGCTGGCAGCACTCTCGATCACCGTGATCGCGCCTAGTCCTTCGCCATAAGTGATCGTCACGCTCTTCTTCTCGCCGCTGCCAACGAGCATCACTTCGCTGCGAGGCAGCCCCGCGAGCTTGGCTGGGGCGGAAAGTTCGAATGGTGCTCCGGCGCGCGCTGCGCTGAGCCCAGTGATCGGCTTCTTCGGCTTATCGGCGGCGCTCGGCTCGTTGGCGGCGCTCATGTTCTCGACCTTTGCCGAGGCTGGGGGCTGAATCGCAAAGACGGCGTCGTCGACGGCGCCGAAGCTGGTTTCGGTCGTCTCGATCGCCAGCGTTGGGTCATTCTCGCCGCGGGCAAAGATTGCGACGCGCAACGGGGCGCCATTAGAGGCGTCCCAAGTTACGTCTGCTCCACCAATCAGGCCGCCCTGGTCCTTCGGCTCAATTCGCGTGCTGTAAGCGGGCTTGTCGGCAACGTTGCTCGGAATGGCGCCAGAGACGACTGCCTCGGAACCGAGCTGCTTCAGCATCCGACTGACGGCAGCAACGCTTGGTGGCCACTCTTCCTCGCCGCCCTTCTTGGCGCTTTTCTCTTCCGGCTCCATTGTGGTGCGGTAAACCGTGTTGGCTGCCGCGTGGTAGAGCCAGAGCTGGTCGCCGCGGGAAACTATCTGTACATCGCCACCGCCGGCTTCCGACTGAAGTTCGATTCGAACGTCACCATTGTTGGAGGCCCAGAGCCTGCCGCTGCCGCCACCCATCAGTGGGTCGGCGCCCTTGACCATGCCGGCCGATTCGAGCATCTCGTTGGTGAAGGTGACGCGAGCAGAGAGGCCTTCGATCTCTTGACCATCGAGAGATGAAGCAATCGCCTCTGCCAGTGGCTTCGCCGGCGGCCGGTCGTCGCCGCCGTCGGCGCCGGTTGCAGCTACCGCGCCCAGCGCCGCGATCAGCGCCACTGAGGCGCCCAGAGCCGCAAGCGTCTTACTGGATGTTCTGCGAATAAAGGACAACACAGTCCTAACTAGGATAGCGGCGAAGCTAAGCGGTGAATAAGCGCGGCGGCGCCGAAGTTAGAGCTTGCGCCAGGCTGCCGATTGACCGTCGACAAGGTCGAGCAGATTGCCAAGCACGATGTTCACGTCGACGATATGGAGCCCCCACGACTGGCCGAGCGGAGCGCCGAAACGGACCCGCTTGTCGCTCGCACGACCGATGTCGTTGGCCTGCATCCAGCTTGCGCCGCCAGCGCTCATGCACTTGGTCGTGTAGAGGTCATTCATCGCTACCCATGGGTTCGGGGCGAGAGGGGTGCCTCCAAACGCAAGCTGTGAGGTCGGGATCAGAACCTGCGCCTTGCCGGTGGCGCCGCGCTTTAGGGAAGCCGGGTTCACGCACAGAACTTCGTTGCCGGCCTTCAGCGTGCGGCCAAAGTTGGTTACGGCCGGTGGCTGCTGTGCGAACGTGTTGTAAGCGATCACGCAGCCGGTTTGGCTTCTCTTGCGGCAGGCCGCGATCTTCTTGAAGCTGCCTCCTACGTCCTTGCCGCGCGCGACGGTGACGCCACCACCGATCAGCAGCGCCGATACAAGCTTGCGGCGCATTGCCGGCTTCGGATCGATCTCCTCGGCGGCCAGTCGAGTCAACACGCCGGTTCCTTGCGAGTGCCCGATCAGCACCACGCCGCGGCCCTTGTTGTACTTCGCGAGGTATTCGTTCCAAGCTGCTTTGACGTCGTTGTAGGCGAGCGCTGGGTCTGCCGCGTCGGTGGCGCGGCCAAAGAGCCGCGCGAGGGTTAGCTGCCTGTACATCGGCGCGTAAACGCGGCACTTCGAGTTGAAGCGCGATGCCTGCGCGGTCGCTACGCCGGTTTCAGCCGCGGTGATCTCGAGGTTCGAGTTTGCCGTCATCTGTTGACTTACGGTCGGGTAGACGTAGAAGCAGTCGATTGGCTGCTTCGCTTGCGCTCTTAGAGGCTCAGCGACCTTGGCGCCGTTCGGCTTGATCAGCGTCGTCTTTGCTGAGCTGGTGCAGGGGTTCGAGGCCAACCCTGGCTTGCAGAGCCAGACCGTTGCTGCTGTCTCCTGAGCGCTTGCCGAAGCTGCGCTGAGCGATCCAGCAGCGAGTGCTGCGGTAAGAGACACCAAGAGGACGCGAGTTCGCATCAGGCGATTCTATTCCAAGACCGATCGCCAGCGCGCCGCTTTCGCTGCGCGTGCTGTTCGATGGAGCCAGTCGGGATCGAACCGACGACCTCCGCCTTGCAAAGGCGGCGCTCTCCCAGCTGAGCTATGGCCCCTCAAGCTTGAAGTTTAGAGCCCACGGCTATGACCCGGCGCCACGACCACTCCGGCTGGAGTAGATTTGGCGTTGATGAACTCTGCTCGGTGCTCCTCTTCTGTTTCACGCCTTGCCGTAGTCGCTGCCGCAATCGCCGCGCTCTGCGCTCTGCCAACAGTCGCGGCCGCAGCGCAGCAGCCTTCCGGAGGGTCAATGCCGAAGGGCTTCCTTTGGGGAACCGCGATCGCCGGTTTCCAGTCCGAGATGGGTCGCGGCCGCGATGTCGACCCGACCAGCGACTGGTGGGCCTGGGTCCACGACAAGGGCAATATCGCCAGCGGCACCGTAAGCGGAGAGATGCCGGAGAACGGCCCGGGCTTCTGGTCGAAGTACGAGGCCGACATCAAGCTCGCCCGCTCGGGGCTAGGAGCCAACCTCTTCCGCATGGGGCTCGAGTGGAGCCGGCTTTTCCCGAAGCAGCCGACGAACCTGCCGGACGCCGCTGCCACGAGCCCGGAGATGCTGCGAGCGCTCGACCGCCAAGCCGACCCGAAGGCTGTCAGTCGCTACCGCGAAATCCTGAAGTCGATCCGCGCCCGCAAGATGTCGCCGTTCGTCACGCTCAACCACTTCACGCTGCCGGGCTGGATTCACGACCCGCTTGGCGTCCGCGCCGCGCTCGCTGGCAGCGACCCGAACGGCGAGCTGCCACCGCTGCAGCGCGCAGGCTGGCTCAGTAGTGACACCGTCACCGAGTTCGAGCGCTACTCGGCCTGGGCCGCCTGGCGATTTGGCGGTCTCGTCGATCGATGGGCACCAATCAACGAGCCGATGGTCGTCGTGACGAACGGCTACGCCAACATTCCTGGCGTTGTCGAGGGCAACTTCCCGCCTGGCGTTTATAGCTTCACCGCCGCGACGACGGCGATCCGCAACCTTGAGGCCGCCAACAGCGTCGCGTACCAAGTGGTCAAGAAGCTTGATCGCACCTCAAAGGTCGGCTTGGTGCAGAACATGATCGCTTTCACGCCGACCAATCCGTCAAGCGCTGCCGACGTCGCCGCCACCGAGCACGCCGACTATCTCTTCAACCGGATCTTCGTCGATGCTGCGGTTCGGGGCAACTTCGACGCCAACGCTGATGGAACCCTCGGCGCCGGCGAGCGCGCGATTCACGGCCGCCGTGCCGATTTCGTTGGCCTCAACTACTACTACCGCGGCCGCGCAACTGCGCTCGGTGCTCCGATCACGCCACGGATTCCCGTGCTCGACTTCCTGCCGTCGACTTCCTACCGCTGGCAACGCGCTCCGACTGCGGCTCCGTGCCCGACACTGTGCAGCGACTTCGGCTCCGAGATCTTCCCTGCCGGTTTCCGCCAGGTGCTGAAGACGGCCGGCAGCTACAAGTTGCCGGTGATCGTCACCGAGAGTGGGATCGCCGATGCAAAAGATCGCCTGCGCCCCGCCTACCTGCGTGACCATCTGCGCCAGATGCGCGCCTCAATTGTCGCGAAGGAAGCCAATGTCGTCGGTTGGATCGGCTGGTCGCTTACCGATAACTTCGAGTGGGTCGCCGGTTACACGCCGAAATTTGGCCTCTACTCGTTTAACGCCAAGACGCTCGAGCGCAAGCCACGCAGCGCCAGCGTGAAACTGCTCAAGCGGGCGATGACGACAAACCGCGTCCCCTAGCGGGACGTCTCAGAAGTCGAAGTCGCGCGGCGGCTTGCGTTCGAACCAGAGACGGTCGTGCTCGGGCGTCTCTTCGAGGAAATCGGGCGTTGCTTCCAGCTCATCGCGGGCCTCTTCAGCGGCGCCGCTTTCGGCTTCCCGAGCGCTCTCGGCTGCCTCTTCGGCTTCGAAGAGCTCCTGATCCGCTTCGGCGGCTGACTCTTCTTCGACTACTGGCTCTTCTTCGACGACCGGCTCTGCCTTCATGGCTGCCTCTACCTCTGCGGGCGTGAACTGCTCCGTCGGCTGGCTCGCCTCGGGTTCAGCTTCCTCATCGACGATTTCCTCTTCGACGACGAGCAGCTCAGGCTCGGCCTCGGTCGTTTCGTCGTCGGCGATCTCTGCGACCGCGACGCTCTCCTCGGCCTCGATGAGTTCAGCTTCCTCTTTTTCCTCGCGCTCGGCATCTTTGCCGCCACCGAGCGCCTCAGTTTCAAGCTGCGCGATCTCCGACGGATCGGCGCCCTGCCGGCGCTTTAGATCCAGATGCTCACGGATTGCGTCATCAAGCATTCCCATTCGGCAAGCCTAGCGGAGAGAAAGCAACGCGGCGGCCTGTGGCGCTCAAGCCCAAGTACACTCGCATTTGCGGGGCTATAGCTCAGTTGGGAGAGCGCCTGGATCGCACCCAGGAGGCCGCCGGTTCGAGTCCGGCTAGCTCCATTCATCAGGGCGCTAGCGTGTAGGGGAGCGCATCTGCTTGCTCTGCCCCACTAATGGCTCACGCACACAAGAAAGTCACCAGCCCGAAGCCGCCAGCGGAAGTTTTCGCTTATCTGGCCGACTTTTCGACCACTGCGGAGTGGGATCCAGGCATCTCGGCGGCTCGCAGGCTTGACGACGGTCCGCTCGGCGTAGGCAACCGCGTTGAGCTGGACGCGGGCTTCTTCGGCCGCACGATCACGCTGATCTACGAAACGACGCTCTACGAAGCGCCGCACCGCTTCATCGTCCGCGGCGAGAGCTCCACGGTCGTCAGCGTCGACGAAATCACAGTCGAAGCTGACGGGACAGGCTCGCTCGTCACCTACGACGCTGAGCTGACCTTGAAGGGCCCGTTGAAGATCTTTGATCCTGCGCTGAGCCTTGGCTTTGGGAAGGTCGCCGACAAGGCGATCGCTGGGCTGAAAAAAGCACTCTCCGCTTGACGCTTTAGCATCTGAGCTGTGACCCGGACAACCGTTCTGATCGTCGTTCTAGTGATCATCGGCGCCGGTGTCGCGGCCGCGGCGTTGGTCTCCAACAGCGGTGGCGGCAGCTCCGACACGGTCAGCCTCAGCGAGACCATCCCGACTACGACTGCCGCCACGACCACACCGACGGCAACGACGGCGACGACTTCGACCACCGCTTCGGGGCAGTCCAGCAGCGCGCAGGTTGAGGCGACGGTCACCAGCTACGTTCAGGCCGCCGAGGAGGGCGACGCTACGACGCTCTGCGGGCTGCAGGTCGGCACCAGCGCCGCCACCAGCGGCGCAGCGGCCGCCCAGGCCTGTGCATCGAAGCTTGGCATCACGCTGACCGATCTTCCGGTCCTCTCGCAGCTGAAGGTCAAGGACGTCAAGACGACCGGCAACAAGGCCACAGCTCAGTTGCTGGGGATCGGGCAGATAACGCTCGTCAAAGTTGACGGAAGTTGGAAGGTGAGCAGCTTCTCGCCGGCCCGCAGCAAGCGCAACGGCGGCGCCGAGGCTCCGTCAGGGTCGAACGTCGGCGGTACCCCCGCCGGCTAGACGCGCGGTGTGACGATCGGGAAGTCGTGCGGCGGGTCGTCGAGCAGGCCGAGGAAGCCTGCCAGCGCCATCGGGTCGCCCTCGACGCTGATCGCTCCCGAGCCGAAGGCTTCCATCGCATCGATCTCCTGCAGAATCAGCGAGTTGAGCGTTGCTCGCGTCGTCGTGACCGTCGCCTGAGCGTTGGCGTCGACCTTGCCGGCGACGGTGCTGAGCGCGCCGCTGGTTACGCGCAGCGTCCACTGCTCATCAATGTCGGTGAAGTTCCAAGCGAGAATCAGGTCGCTATCTGCTGCGCGCCCGGCGTTGAGCCGCGTTGCCATTGCATCGAAGAGCTGCCCGGTCCGCAGCGCGCGGACGATGTCGGGAGCCTGCGCGCTAAGCCCGCCGCTGTGGACTCCGTTGCGCAGCTCGCTGGCGCCTGTCAGGTAGGCGTTGCGCCAAGTCGCGTTCTCAGTTTGGTAGCCGAGCTGCTCGAAGGCGGCAGCCTGAAGTTCGAGCGCCGCCGCGTTCTCCGGCTCGGCGAAGACGACGTGGCCGGCGAGGGTTGCGGCCCAGCGCTCGTCGCCGTTGGCCAGTGCCTGCGCGGCGATTTCGAGCGCGCGGTCGGCGCCGCCGATCGCCTCAACGTAGCGGCTGCCCGCATCGGAAGGGGCGAGCGGGTCAAGGTTGACCGGGTTGCCGTCGTAGACGCCGAAGTAGCGCTGGTAGATGCCGCGCGCGTTGTGGCGCAACGAGCCATAGGCGCCGCGCGTATGCCAGAGCGCAGCGAGGCTTTCCGACAGCTCGATCTTTTCCGCGATCTCTTCGCCATTGAATCCTTCTCCGGCAAGACGGATCGTCTGGTCGTGGAGCAGGCGGTAAAGGTCGCGCTGCTCGCCGAGGAACTGGGTTACCTCGTCGCGGCCCCAAGTCGGCCAGTGGTGGCCTGCAAAGAGCACCTCGGCGCGGTCGCCGAAGAGTTCGATCGACTCGTTCAGACACTGTGACCACCAGAGCGCGTCGCGCACCTGAGCGCCGCGGATCGTGAGGATGTTGTGCAGCACGTGGCTCGCCGTCTCGACGACGCAGAGCGCCCCACGCTCGGGCAGGAAGAAGTTCAGCTCGGCCGGTGCCTCGGTCTCGGGGACCATCTGGAACTCAAAAAGGACACCGTCGATCCGCGCCTGCTGGCCGGTCTCGGTTACCTCATCGGTTACCGCCATCAGCGACGGCCTTCCTGTCGATACGCCCTTGCCAATCGCAACATCGACCTGTCCGCGCGGTCCTCGCTCAAGGTTCGAGCCATACATGTAGGCGGCGCGGCGGACCATCACCGAACCGGCAATCACGTTCTCGCTGACAGCCGCATCGGTGAATCCATACGGCGCCCAGATCGCCGTTCCATCGCCCTCGCTGACAACGCCGCGAACGCCGCCGAAGTGATCAGCATGGCTGTGCGTGTGGAGCACGGCGGTGACCTTTCGCTCGCCACGCGACTGGCGGTAGAGCGCCAGCGCCGCCGCCGCGCACTCGGACGAGACGAGCGGGTCAACGACGATCACGCCCTCGTCGCCTTCGATCAGCGTCATGTTCGAGATGTCGTAGCCGCGTACCTGGTAGACGCCTTCGGCGACCTCAAAGAGGCCGGCGTTCATGTTCAGCCGTGCCAGCCGCCAGAGCGCCGGGTGAACGCTCGCGGGTGCTTCGGCCGATTGGCCAAGGAAGTCGTACTCGCCAAGGCTCCAGATAACGCGACCGTCGACGTCGGTGATCTTTAGATCGCTTGGTGCTGCGGCGATCAGCCCGCGCGCCGCATTCGCCGCGTCGGTTCCGTCGTCGGCGGGGAGCGACGCCAGCGCCTCGGCGTGGCGCTGAACAGTCGATTCCGATGGGTCGAGAGGGTCAGCCATTAGCCGACCCTACTCGCCCGAGATCTCTTTGCGTTGGTTCTTCTAGCCGACGCTGACAACCGGGCCACGGCCGTTCAGAAGCTCGTCGGCAACGCGGTCGGTTGACATTCCGTGGCCACCGACGAGGCGGCGGTTGAGCTGCGCGCGGCGGAACGTCAGCGGCGCGTCGTGCTCCCAAGTTGCGCCGATGCCGCCGTGAACGGCGATCTGCTGGCGGGCCGTGAAATCGAGTCCGGCGCCGGCTACCGAACGTGCGCAGCTGGCGGCGTAGGCGATCTCTTCCGGCTTGTCGCTGAACGCGAAACCGGTGTAGATGCAGAGCGACTTGGAGTTCTCAAGCCGGCGCAGAATCTCAACGATTCCGTGCTTGATTGCTTGGTACGAACCGATTGCGCGGCCGAACGTGTAGCGCTCCTTCGCGTACTCAAGGCAAACCTCAAGCGCCGTCTCCATTGTTCCTACCGACTCGGCGGCGATCAGCGCCTGAACTAGG
>CAJBIG010000153.1 GCA_903953065.1 uncultured Solirubrobacterales bacterium | reverse complement strand
CTCCCCCAGCGTGACACCTGGAATGTCGTCGCCGAGGCCGGAGACCAAAACGCCGAGCGAACGATCGTCTTCGTCGCCCACCACGACGCAGCCAACTGGAGCCTGCTCTTTGCGCCTCAAATCCCGGAGTTCTTCGGTGAACGCTTCCCTCAGCAACTAGAGCGCTCGCATACGACGCCACCAATCATGTTCCCTGTCTTTGCGGGCCCGCTGCTTGCGCTGCTGAGCGGGATCACAGGCTCAAAGCTGCTGCGCCGAGCCGCAGCGGTGCTCTCTCTGGGAAGCGCACTGAGCTTCGCCGAGATCGGTTCGCGCTCCGTCGTCCCTGGCGCAAACGACAATCTCAGCGGCGTTGCCGTGCTGGTTGGCCTTGCGCGACTGCTGCGAGCGCGGCCGGTCAAAGGAATTCGCGTCCTACTTGTTTCAACCGGCTCCGAGGAGTCGTTCATGGAAGGAATGCGTGGCTTTGCGAAGCGTCACTTTGCCGCTCTACCGATTGGATCGACGAAATTTGTCTGCATCGACAGCGTCGGCTCGCCGACGCTGATGCAACTCGAAGGCGAGGGGATGCTCTGGATGGCCGACTACGACGAGCAATTCAAGGCAGAATTCTCGCGCGCCGCCGCTGAGATCGATGTCCCGCTCGTACGGGGGCTGCGCTTTCGTAACGCGACCGATGCGCTGATCTCGCTACAGGCTGGTTACCCGACGCTGATGCTCGGTTCGATCTCCCGCTACAAGGCTCCTTCCAACTACCACTGGCCTACCGACACGGCCGAAAATGTTGACTATTCAAGCGTTGTTGACGCGACTCTGCTCTGCGAGCAACTGCTGCACAACGAAGCAGCGGCAGCGCAGGAAAACGGCTAGCTGTCAGCGCTGATCAACGCTCGTGCCAACTCGACTGCGGCCGCCTGATCGGAGACCGTGCCGCAATATTGTGCCTCGGCGATTGCCTCGAGCAGGCTGCCAAGTAGCGGCCCGTGCTCGATGCCCAGTTCGCTGGCCAGCAGGTCGCCACGAATCAGTGGCTCCGGTGGCCCGTCGGCGCGCCAACGCAGCGCCTCCGTCAAAACTTCGAGCGCTAGCTGCTGATGAGCCGTGATCGCCTGCTCAGCCTTGCGGCCCCTTGTCGCGAGGCGATCAACGAGCGACAACAAGGTCACATCTACCTCAACAGGCTGGCAGCTCGTCAGATAGAGGTAGAGGGCCTCTGCGGTCAGCGGTTGCTCGTGGACCAGGAACCCCAGACGGAGATGCTCGAGCGTCAACTTTGAGACGTGAGCCCTGAGCTTCTCGCTGGCCTTGAGTCGCCCGAGAATCTCGCGCGACTGCTCGGCACCTTCTGCGGCATGGCCCGGGAACCCGATCCGGCCGTCATCAAACTGGGCACGCGTCTGCGGCTTGGCGATGTCATGAAGCAGCGCCCCCCAGCGCAATCCGCCGCCGCGACTGAGGCCATCGGCGAGCGGCTCGGCAAGAACCGCGGCTACGGCCGCTCCGTCAACGTCACCGAAGAGTGCGGCGGGATCATTCTCGAGATCTATTGCAAACTGCAGCACCTCGAGCGTGTGTTCATAAGCGTCGAGGTGGTGATAGGCGGTCTGCTCGACGCCCTGAAGCTCAAGAAGCTCGGGCAGCACGACAGCGCTGGCGCCAATCTCGTCGAGCAGGCGAATGCCACCCACGGCTTCGCTTGAAGCGAGAATCAGGTTGAGTTCGGTGAAGATCCTCTCCCCGGCCACCTCCCTTAGCCCGCCAGGCTGCGACTGCGCAGCAGCGAGAGTTTCGGGCTCGATCTCGAAACCGAGCTGAACGGCGAAGCGGGCGAGCCTTACGCATCGAAGCGGATCGGCAGCGAAGGCTTGCGCTCCAGCCATCCGCAGCAGACCGCGCTGAAGGTCGTCAATGCCGCCGGTTGGGTCGATCATCTCGCCGCCTGCGAGCGGCTCCGCAATTGCGTTGATCGTTAGGTCACGGGCGCGAAGATCGGCCTCAAGCGTTGCGCCCTGCAGCGGCGTGCAGTCGATCTGCCACTCGCCGTCGGCGCCGTGAACGCGCCAAGCGCCGAACTGTTCCGAAAGCGCGAAGACGGCCGCGCCCGCTGGCGCCGCAGCTCGCAGCGCGCGCGCCACCGCTTCACTGTCGCCGTCGATGATCAGGTCCAGGTCAACCGCCCCACCACGAGGCTGTGCGCCGGCAAGTCTGTCGCGAACCGAGCCGCCAACGATCCAAATGCCGTCCGTCGGCGCTGCGCCCCTCACAAGCTCCAACAGCTCCGGCTCCTTGATGCTCATCAGCTATCACCCTCGCGGCCGACGTAGTGGCGCTCTACGCGGGCGCTGATTGCGGTGACTATCTCGTAGTTGATCGTTCCGGAAAGGCGCGCGAGCTCCTCGCTGAGAATCCGCTCGGCGCCGTCAGCGCCGATCAGCGTCACGCGGTCTCCGGTCTCGACTCCACCGCCATCGCCGCCGAGGTCGACCGTGATGTTGTCCATGCTGACGTTGCCAACGACAGCAAAGCGGCGGCCGCCGATCAGAACCTCGGCATTGTTCGAGAAGCCTCGCCTCCAACCGTCTGCGTAGCCAATCGGCACGGTCGCGATAACTGTTGGTGACTGAGCAACGAAGCTGCGTCCGTAGCCGCTGCTCTGGCCGGCTTCGCAGCGCTCAGCGCAGGCGACATAAGACTCCAGGCGCAGCGCCGGCTCAAGCCCTTGCGAGACTGGATCGCCGCCGAAGGGATCGAGCCCGTAGCAGGCAACGCCGGGGCGAACGAGGTCGAAATGCGACGCGTCTTCGCGCAGCAAGGCGGCGCTGTTCGCCGCGTGACGAATCAGCCCCGGCGTCGTTGCGACTATCCGCTCACTCCACTCCCTAAAGGCCTCAAGCTGACTACCAAAAAAGTCGTCACCGATTTCATCGGCGGTCGCGAAGTGGGTCATAAGTCCAACGAGGTCTAGCGACGGATCTTCTTCGGCGCGTGCGGCCAAGCGCGCCGCCAGATCGCCGTCGCGAGTGCCGAGCCGACCCATGCCGCTATCGAGTTTGATGTGCACTCGGCCACCGCCAAGTGCAGAGAGCGTCGTCAAGAAATACTCGCTCCAGGCGACGACGTCGGCTTTCGCGGCCAGCGCCATCTCCAACTCGGCGTCGGTCAGCGCACCCATCACCAAGAGCGGCAGCTCGAACCCCTCAGCGCGCAGCTCCGACGCCTCGGGCGCCGTCGCAACCGCCAGCCAAGTGGCGCCAGCGCGGGTCGCTGCGGCCGCCACTTCAGTTACGCCGTGACCGTAGGCGTCGCCTTTGACAACCGCGCAGAGCTGCGCTGACGGCGCCGCCGCGGCAAGCAACCCGATGTTGCGTTCAATCGCGGCCAGATCAACCGAGGCCAGCGCGCGCACTGCGATCAGCTCACCGACCTATCGATCTTCGAGCAGCGCCTCGAGCACATCGACGCGTGTCACAACGCCAACGAGACGTCCTTCGTCATCAACAACCGGCAAGCGGTTGTGGCCGTGCTCGGAGATCAGGTGGCCTGCATCGTGCGCGTCGGCGTCGGGGCTGACGGTGATCGGCTCTGTAGTCATGATCTCCTCGGCCGTGCTCGCAACCGACTTGCGGATCCGTTCTTCCCAGTGCTTGACCGAGCCCAGGTAGATGACGCCGCCCATGATCTGAACGTGCGCAGGAGGATCGAGATCCTCCTGCTCATCGAACATCAAGAGGTCGCTCTCGGTGACAATTCCGATCAACAGGTCGTCTTCATCGACGACCGGCAGGCCTGGAAGCTCGTGGTCATGCATCCGTTGGACGACCGTTTCGACGCTGTCTTCGGGCCCCACGCTCTGCGGGTCGGCGTCCATGATCTGGCTGACTGTTGCGCTCATGGCAGGAATCCTACCGTCAGGCCCACGCAAGTGGCAGGGCGGCAACGACGTCGCTCGCGACCATGCCCTCTGTCCCGAGTCTCTCGGCGGCCAACCCGGCGGCCCGCGCGTGCAGCCTGACCGCCGCTGCCGCTGCGACGAACGGGTCGGCCCCTCGTGCCAGAAGCGCGCCGACGACGCCGCCGAGCACGTCGCCGGTTCCCGCTGTTGCGAGCCCAGGTGACGCTCCGGGGCTCACCGCCACGAGACCGTCAGGGCTGCAGATCAACGTGTCAACCCCCTTCAAGATCACGACCGCATTAGCGGCCTTGGCAGCAGCCCTGACCTGCCTTAGTCGCCGCTCGCGCACCTTCTCCGTGCTGCAGTCGAGGAGCCTTGCCAGTTCGCCCTCGTGCGGCGTCAGTACGGTGGGCCGCTTTCGCGCCCTCAGCGCTTCAAGATCGCCGGCGAAGGCATTGAGG
>CAJBIG010000152.1 GCA_903953065.1 uncultured Solirubrobacterales bacterium | reverse complement strand
GGCTGCTGCGACTAAAACTGCTGCGATTGATGCTGCGCGATTTCTCATCGGGCGAGCATAGCCGCGGCTAGCTGGCGACGGTGATCTTGAAGACTGCCTTGTACTGCTCGCCCGGAGCGACGCTGCTGAGGTTGTCGCCGCTGATCAGTGCGTTGGTCGGCGCCGTCATCGGTTCGAAGCAGATGAACGGCTGCTCTGGCGGGGCGTAGACCTGGGTGAAGTGGTAGCCGCCCTCAAAATCGAGCACGACCTTGCGCCCAGGGCCGCTGAGCGTGAAGCGCGGCGGCTGGCTCAGTTCGTCGAAGAGATCGTCAAAGTCACGATCACCGAGGGGAGCGCGGGCGCCGCTGGCAGGCTCGTGCTCGCCGCTGGGAATCCCACTCGGCTCCAGCAGTGCGTGGCGCGTCACCGGCAGCTCAATCTCGACCCCGTCGCGCGAGCCACCCGGCAGCGCGAGGTAGGGGTGGAAGCCGAACGCGATGGGCACGTTGCTGTCCCCGGTTGGGATCACCGTCGTCACGACGGTGAGCGAGCTGTCGTCGAGCCGCACCTCGAGCTCCAGCATGTGACGGAAGGGAAAGGCGCGAGCCAGCTCGTCGTGGGTTGAGAAGTCGAGCCGCGCCTGAATGACGGCGGCTCCGCCCAACTCGCCGGCCTCAACAACCTCCCAGTAGGGCGAGGCGCCGAGCAGCCCGTGCATCGGCAGGCCAGCGGAGTCGAAGTGGAGCGGCGACTCGTCGGCGCTCAGCGTCACGTCAGCGCCCTCAAACGAGTAGCTCATCGCCGCCAGCCGGTTGGCCCATGGGTAGAGCAGCGGAATGCCGAAGGTCGAACCCTTCTTCGCGTAAGCCTCAAGGCCGCCGCGCTGGCCCAGCAGCTCCTCGCCGCGGTGGCGCAGCGAGCAGCAGACCATCCCAACGCCCGGCGCGTAGACCGCCTCTAGATCGCCGGAGGCCGACGTCAGCGTCAGCGTCGCGTGGCCGTCCGTGGTGCTCTCTGTGACTGCCGCGCTCACGAGTTCAATCTATCGTCATCGCTTGGGTTTCCGCCGCTCCTGGGTGTTCGTGGGAACGGTTTTGGGAACGCGCGAGCGGTGCGGCTACTTGAAGGTGTAGATCTTTGTGATCGCCGCGCCCTTGGCTGCACCGCTAGTTGCGATCACGGAGATTGCCGCGGTTCCCTTACTTCCCTTGGCCGTGCACGCGAGGCGCACGAGTCGCTTCGTGCCCCGCCCGCTCGTGACCTTCTTGCACGCACTTGACTTGGTCTTGCCGCCGCTAATTATCGTGATCTTGTAGTTCACGCCGCGCGCCGGGGTGACCCGTGCGCTGACGGTTCTTGCCCTGGCCGATGATGACCAAGCTACTGAAGCGGCGGCAGTCTTACCGAGGACCGGCGGCGTGGCTAGCCAGCATTCCCCGTACCCATCGCATTCCTGCGCGATTCCTCCTGGCACGGAGCCGGTCGCTGCCCAGTCGGGGGTTGACTGACCGTCCGGCGTGATTTTGGAGATGGTCCCCCAACGCAGGTTGCTGGTGTAGACGTTGTTAGCCGAGTCAATCGTGATCCCGACGGGCATGCCTCCGGAGGGAATCGTCGTTGATACGCCTTCCGGCGTGATTTTCGAAACGTTGTTTGACGCGTTATTGCTGGTGTACAAGTTGCCATCGGCATCAATTGCGATCCCCGCCGGCTGACGACCGGTGACGCCGAAGACCGTTGTGACGCCGCGGGGAGTGATCTTTGTGACCGTCGAAAACGTGGTGGACGCATTAAGGCTGCGCGAGATTTCGTTGCTGGTGTAAACGTTGCCGGCGGCATCGAGCGCGATTCCCGTTGGCGAGCCATCGGTCACGCCGAGAGTCGTTGAGACTCCGTCTGGCGTGATTTTCGACACGTTCCCGCTCCATCCATCAGGCCCGTTGACAGGCCCGTTGGCGGTGTAGACGTTGCCCGCGGAATCGATCGCGATTGCTTGCGGGTGGCTGCCGGTGGTTCCAAGGATCGTCGAGACTCCGTCGGGCGTGATCTTCGAGACGTTGTTAGAGCCGCTGTTCGCCGTGTAGAGGTTCCCGGCGGAATCAATTGCGATTGCCCTCGGGTAGCTGCCAGCCGGTAGCGGTACCCAGTCGGGAGTTGACGTTCCGTCCGGAGTGATCCTTGAGATGCCGGTTGAGTCACACGGAGTCGGTGAGCAAAAGCCACTTGGGAAATTCGCCGTGTAGACGTTGCCCGCGCGATCGACCGCGATCGCTCGTGGCGATCCTTCCCACGGGTTGGCGTGGGTCACACCCAACAGTGTTGTTACGCCATCCGGTGTGATCTTCGAAACGTTGTTTGACCCGTAGTTAGCGGTGTAGACGTTGTCAGCCGAGTCAACAGTGATCGCGTAGGGGAAACGGCCTTCAAAGGCTGCTGCTCCCGCGGTTGGTGTTGCAGCGGCGGCGAATGCCAGAGCACTCAACGCCACGGCATTTAGAGCGGTCAAGACGGAGAACCGCCCACGCCAAGAGTCCCTACCGACCAAGCTCATCACGTAATCACCTTTAATCTCGAGCTGCGTTGAGTTGCCACTATCTCTAAGGCTACCGCAGCTCCTGACCTATTGAGACAACTTCACTGGCCGCCGCCAACGCGGCCGCAGCTTCCAAGCGGAGGGGGAGGGATTCGAACCCTCGGTACAGGGGTTACCCGCACAACAGTTTTCGAGACTGCCCCGTTCAACCGCTCCGGCACCCCTCCGGGGCCGCGCATCTTCTGCGCGACAGTCGCAGCCTAGCGAGCCGCCGTCGCCGAGCGGCCACAGCCCTTCGCGCGGCAGGGCAAAAAGTCGCAATAGGGCAGCAGATCTGGCACGATGGCGCTTCGGACGAATAGGTCTAGTCTCGTCCTCGAAGCCAATGACCAGCAACCTGATCAAACTCACGCGCCGCCACCATCCCGTCGATGCACCGACGGCTTTGGCGAAGCTGAGCGCGATCGTCGCTGAGACCGGCACGCTGACCGATGACGACATCCGCACGGTCGCCGCCGATTACCAACTCCCTGAAGCGTCGGTCTACGGCATCGCAACCTTCTACGACGACCTGATCGCGCCGCGCGGCAAGCGCCACGTGCGGATCTGCACCGGCACGGCCTGCTTTGAGGCTGGCGACGCGGACAGCGCGGAGCGGATCTGCGACGGGCTCGGCGTTGGGATGGGCGAAGTGAGCGAGGACGGCAGCGTCTCGGTCGCCGAAACCGTCTGCCTCGGCTTCTGCCACAGCAGCCCGGCGGTGCGCGACAACGATGTGATCGACGCAGGCCCCGGCGTGATTGAGCGCGTGATCGAAGGCACAACCGTTCAGGCTGGCGAACCGCCGATGCGCAGCCTGCTCGCCGACCCTGTCCTAACCCAGCCCGGCACCTGGGCCGGCCTGCGCCGCGCGCTCGCTGAGCTCACCCCCGAAGATCTCCTTCAAGTAGAAACGAAGGCCGCCGACCTGCGCGGCCGCGGCGGCGCCGCCTTCCCGGCAGGCAACAAGTGGGAGTTCGCCCGCAACGCGCCCGGTGAACAGAAGTACATCGTCGCCAACGGCGATGAGGGCGACCCCGGCTC
>CAJBIG010000151.1 GCA_903953065.1 uncultured Solirubrobacterales bacterium | reverse complement strand
TTCAGTCGTGGTATCACCACGAACGCGTGGCGAGGCTGCGCGGCCAAACCCATGACGACTTCCCCACCAGTGCGATGCGCAAGTACCGCGCCGCACTGCGCAAGCTGACGTGCTGAGCGCTCCGCGCGTCAGCTTCCTCGGCCACTCGACCGTTGCGATCGAGGATTCCGGCGTGCGGCTCCTGACCGACCCTCTGCTGCGCGGGCGGATCGGCCACCTGCGTCGCCACGGCGCGCCGGTGGCGGAGGCCTCGTGGACGACGACCGACGGCGTGCTGCTCTCACATCTTCACCACGACCACTTCGACCGCCGCTCGCTTGCGCTGCTTGGCCGCTCAACGCCGATCGTCGTGCCGCGCGGCGGCGGCGCTCTGGTGCGCGATCTTGGCTTTTCGCAGGTTGAGGAGGTTGTTGCCGGCGACCAAGTCAGTTTCGGCGCCGTCGGCGTGCAAGTCGTCCACGCCGAGCACGAGGGCGGCCGCGGGCCGCGAAGCGCCCATCACGCGCAGCCGGTCGGTTACGTGATCGAAGGAGAGCGCCGGATCTACTTTGCCGGTGACACCGACATCTTCGATGAGATGGCAGCGATCGGCGAGCCGCAACTTGATCTCGCCTTGATTCCCGTCTGGGGGTGGGGGCCAACGCTTGGGCCCGGTCATCTTAATCCGCGCTCGGCGGCCGACGCGCTGGCGCTGCTGGCGCCCACGTTGGCTATCCCAATCCACTGGGGAACGCTCTATCCATTCGCGCTTGAGCGGCTGCGTCCGCGGGCGCTCAGCGACCCGCCCCACCTCTTCAAGCGTTACGCCGGCGAGCTCGCGCCGCGCAGTGAGGTGCGAATCCTTGAGCCTGGCGAAACGGCCGAGCTGTAGCTAGTCGCGCCGGGACGGGCGCATCGCGGCCACGACCCAGGCCAGCATCACGGCCTGCAGCGGCAGTCGCGCCCAGAGCGCCGCAGGCGGAATCTTTGGAAACCGCTCCGGATGTGTTGCCATCTCGACGTTGGCTGGGAAGACGCCGATCAAGGTGAGGATCGCGAGGACGCCGCCGGCGCGGCGAACGCGGCGGTCCGGGCAGATCAGCGCCGCGCCTGCGACGACCTCGGTGACGCCGCTGGCGAAGATCAGCTCGTCATGCGCCGGCAGCCAGGCCGGCATCATCGGCTTGTAGAACCAAGGGCGAACGAAGTGCATTATCCCGGCGTAGACGAGAGCAGGGCCGCAGAGGAATCGGATCAGACGCATTGGCGGAGCTTATGTGCCCGGCGCAGGAGGCAGCGTGAAGGCCTGGTCGCCAATCGCGACTACCGGCTCTTCGCTGCCGTCGGCGCGGGCGGTGATTGAGAGTGGGTGCTCGGCGCTGTCGGTTTCAAAGACGGCGATCGCGATGTTGCGTCCGCCGAGCGCTGCGGCGAGCGCGCTGACGCCGTCGACGAGGTGTTCGAGGCCGCCGATGGTTCCCGCCACCTCGCCGGAAATGGGATTGACGTTGAACGGGGGGAGGGGTTTCACCTCCGGCAGGGTCGGCGGGGCTGGTTCGAGCTTGGCGCCGTGGTCGAGCAGCACGACGCGGTCGCCGAGGTTTACTTCGATTGCGCAGAAGCGCTCGCAATCAACGGTTGCCGGCCCAACGCCGGGCTCGCGGTCAACCAGGGCGACGGCGCGGATCGCGTTCGAATGGTGCAGGAACTCGCGCAGCGTGACAACGGCGAAATCGAGCTCGTCGACGCTTTCAACCATTTCCAGCTCTTCTTCTGCGGGCTGATCCATCGCATTGGAAAGTATCAGCGGCGCTGCCGCGGGTCGGCCTGCGAAGCTGTAGCCGTGGGATTCGCGCTGACAGGACCAAGCTTGACCTTGCGCCCGCCGCAGCCCGGCGACGCCGATGCGCTGCTCGCGCTCGCAAGCGACCCGGAGGTGACGCGCTGGTTCTCGTGGGGGCCGTACACGAACATTGAGCAGCCGCGTGAGTACATCGAGCGCTGCGCCTGGCAGCGCGAGCGCGGCGAGCAGCTCGACCTCCTGATCATCGACCGCGAGAAGGGCCCGGCCGGGATCACCGGACTCAGCGAGTTCAGCTACCGCGACCGCCGCTGCATCGTCGGCACTTGGCTCGGCGCCGACTTCTGGGGAACGCAGGTCAACCGCGAGTCGAAGGCGATCATCGCCCACCTCGGTTTTGAGCTGCTCGGGATGAATCGGATCGGCTCCTATTCGAATCCTGAGAACGAGCGCTCAACAAGCGCGCTTGAGGCGGTTGGCTACTCACGCGAAGGCGTGCTGTGCCAGTGGCATCGCCACGGTGAGCGCTACCTCGACGTGAACATCTTCGGAATGCTGCGCGATGACTGGCGCGCCAGCGAGCAGGCTCAAATTGAGATCAGTAGTGAAGGAGCGCCGCCGAGCGCCTTCCTGCAGGTTCCCTAGTCGCGCGCGCTCCAGCTAAAGCCACGCACCGCGAGGATCA
>CAJBIG010000150.1 GCA_903953065.1 uncultured Solirubrobacterales bacterium | reverse complement strand
TATCGCGATGGGGCTGATCAAGGAAGGCGACGATTACATCGTGCTGACCGACATCGCCGGCGTTGAGGATCACCTCGGCGACATGGACTTCAAGGTCGCTGGTACGACCGAGGGGATTACGGCGCTGCAGATGGACATCAAGATCACGGGAGTGACCTTCGACATCCTCAAGGATGCGTTGACGCAGGCCAAGGAGGCCCGCCTCAACATCCTCGGTCAGATGGATGCCGTCATCTCAAGCCCCAGCGAGGAGATGTCTCCTTACGCGCCTCGGATCATCCAGGTGCAGATCGACCCGTCGCAGATCGGCATGCTGATCGGCAAGGGCGGCGAGACAATCCGCGGCCTCGCCGAAGAGTTCGAATCGCAGATCGACGTCAACGACGAGGGTCAGGTGCTGATCTACTCATCGAACGGTGAGCTCGGAGAGGCACTTCGCGATCGGATCACGACGATGATGAAGGAGGTCGAAGTCGGCGACGAGTTCACCGGCAAGGTCGTAAAGACCACCACCTTCGGCGCCTTCATTGAACTTGCCAAGGGAACCGATGGACTGCTCCACATCTCGAACGTCTCGCCAGGTGAGCGCGTCGAGAACGTTGATGACGTCCTCTCCCGCGGCGATGAGATTCAGGTCCGCGTCGTTGAAGTCGACCGTGAACGTGGCCGCATCGGCCTGCGCCTCTCGGATGACCCGTCGATCGCCGGCAAGAGCGCCGACGAACTGGCTGAGGCCACTTCTGGTGGCGGCGGCCAGCGCCGTGAGCGCAGCGGCGGCGACGGAGGCGGCTCAGACCGTCCCCGGCATCGCCGCGGTGGCCGCGACCGCGACTAAGGAATCGGTATGAGTAACGACGGACCGGCATCAGCAGACCCGATCAGGGTCGCCGTTGCCGGGGCCGCCGGCCGAATGGGCACGGCGGTCTGCGAAGCGGTTGAGGGCGCCGACGGGCTAACGCTCGCCGGGCGCGCCGACCCAGCTCTCGGCACGTCGGTCGCCGACGTCCTCGGCGAGGCCGACGTGCTTGTCGATTTCACGCAGCCTGAGAGCGCGCTGCCAAATGCGCGCGAAGCGCTCGCCGCTGGTGTCCACGTCGTCATTGGGACAACCGGTTTTGATCTTGATGACCTCGCTGGCCTCAGCGGAGCGAATGTTTTGGTTGCGCCGAACTTTGCGATTGGCGCGGTGCTGATGATGCGCTTCGCTGCCGAGGCCGCAGCGCTGATGCCTTCCGCCGAGATTGTCGAACTCCACCACGACAAGAAGCTAGATGCTCCAAGCGGCACCGCAGCTCGCACAGCGGAGCTGATGAAGGACTCCAGCGGAAATGAAGTTCCGATCCATTCGGTGCGGCTGCCCGGGCTTGTCGCGCACCAGGAGGTCATCTTCGGCGGCACGGGGGAGACGCTGACGATCCGCCACGACGCCCTTGACCGCTCTTCGTTCATGCCCGGAGTGCTGCTCGCCATTCGGCGCGTCGCCGATCTGCCGACCTCGCCGGTCGTCGGTCTCGAGAACCTGCTGTGAGCGCTTCGCTGGGTTCAATAATTACGGCTATCGTCACGCCCTTCGACGCGGCCGGCAAGGTTGACGAAGACGGCTTCGTCGAGCTGCTCGACTATCTCGCCGCCCATGGCTCAGACGGCTTTGTCGTCTGTGGGACGACGGGGGAGGCGGCGACGCTCTCGGTTGACGAGCACCTTGGACTGATCGAACTGGCGGTCGCCAACAGGCCCGTCGGAACATCAATCATCGCCGGCGCGGGCTCAAACGACACCCGACACGCTGTCGAGATGACTGAGCGCTCAACCGAGCTTGGCGCCGACGCGATTCTTTCCGTGACGCCCTACTACAACAGGCCCAATCGCCGCGGCATAGTCGCCCACTACGGGGAGGTCATCAAGGCCACCGACAAGCCGATAATTCTG
>CAJBIG010000149.1 GCA_903953065.1 uncultured Solirubrobacterales bacterium | reverse complement strand
CGGGCGCTCCGCGGCCGCGTTGACGCCGCTCTCGACATGGCGCGCGCTCTCGGAATCGGCGACCAGCCTCCGCTCGAGGAGATCAATTGGACCTTGGAAGTCGAATGCGACGCGGATGACGCGACGGTTGAGGGACTCAGGCAGATCGCCGATGCGCGGTGCCCGGGTGCTTGGTGCCTGCGCAATTCGCTCCAGGTCAATACTGCGGTTGAGCGCGCCTAGCTCCTATTCGCCGACAACGACGCGCAGCTGGTCGTCTATGCGGAGGCTGCGCTGGCCGCGCAGCAGCGCCAGAAGTTCGTCGCCGACGACTGCTCTGCGCCAGCCGCGAAGTGTGCGGACATCCGGATCGGGGCTGCCGCTGCGTACGGCGCTGACAACCGCCTGAAGGTCGGAGCGGGTCGCAAGCAGCTCGTAGGCGAGGTCCTCTCGAACCGCGCACGCGCGCACCAGCGATTCGGCCAGCACGATCAATGCCGCGTCGCCCGAATCAGACTGCTTGCGCGCGCTGCGCTCGGCCGGAATTGGGCGATCGTCCGCCGCGCCCACGACGACCTTCACAATCGCATCGCCGCGGCGGCGGGCAATCCCTTCATGGACTCCACGCAGGTCCCGCAACTGGCGCTCATCGGTGGGCTGGCGCTTGGCAATCTCGACTATCGCGGCGTCCGCGAGCACCTTCTGAACCGGTTTGTCCTCGCGGTCGGCGCACTCTTCGCGCCAGATCACGAGCGCGTGTGCGGTCGCGCGTTGCTCAGGGCTGAGCGCGTTGGTTTTGGGGAGCTTGCCGAAGACGACGTCGATGTCGCGCTCGTCGGTAGACGCCTCCAGCGGCAAGCATTCTTCGCGCGCCCAGTCGAGGCGGCCGCGCTCGGCAAGTCGATCCTTCAAGACCGTTGCTACCTCGTTTAGCTGCAGTACGTCACCGCGTGCGTACCGCTGTTGCTCGTCGCTGAGCGGCCTTGCGTCCCAGTGCGAGAAGCTCGCGCCCTTGTCGAGCTGCACCCCGAGCAGATCCCGCAGCAACGCCTCGTAACCGATCTGCGCGCGCATCCCGGCAAATGCCGCGGCGATCTGCGTGTCGAAGCAGTTGCGCGGTTGGGCGTGCCAGAGCCGTCTTAGGAGCGCAAGGTCTTGGCGGCCGGCATGGACAACAATTTCGACCTCGGGATCGTTGATCAGCTCCACGATCGGCGCGGGATCGATCTCGCGATCGAATGGATCGATCAGCTCCGTCCACGCGGGATCCCCGGGTTGCTCGGCGTCGACGGCGACTTGAACAAGGCAGAGCTCGGTGCGGTAGCGCCCTTCGCCCATGAACTCCGTGTCAAGCGCCAGCGCGCCCGTCTCTTTCGCGCGGGCAGCGAGGCTGCGCAGAGTTTCGTTTGTCGTCAAGACAGGCGCCTATTCGCCTGGCCATTGGCCGGTGCGATCAAAGTGCTCGCGGGCCTGTTCTTCTCGGCCACGATCTTTGTCGCCTCGTACGCCGACGCGGTAGAAGAGGCTCAGCAGCGCGACCGAAACGCCCGCGCTGATGAGCAGGGCACCAGCCTCGTAGGCCGACTCGTTCTGGCCTATTGCGGCCAAGAGGAAGCCGGAGAGCACAATCATTGCCGGCATTACAAAGCGAACGAAGATCAGCAGCGCGCGTGTGCCAGAGCGCACCTGAGGGCGAGGATCATCGGATTCGTTCACGGGATCGATTCTACGAGGATTGAGTTGAAGCGGCTTAGTAACTCCTGGTCGCCGATCAGCTCTCCCTCCTCGCAGAGGCCGATCGAGGCGATCAGGTTGCTCCGCACCTCTTCCGCCGAGACCGATAGTTGCCGCTGGCCGTCCAACGTCACCGACGCATCCCGCTTCGACATTCGTATCCCGTTCTCGTCACGGAGAAGAGGAACGTGCACGTAGCTTGGCCGCGCTAGGCCGAGCCTCTCTTGAAGCCAGCATTGAGCGGGGGTGGAATCGAGCAGATCATCGCCGCGAACCACTTCGTCGATCGACTGGTCGGCGTCGTCGACGACGACCGCCAAGTGATAAGCAAAAGCTCCGTCCTGACGGGCGACGACGAAATCGTCGACGGTTCCCTCTTGCTCGCGGTGGACGCGATCGAAGAATTTGACCCGAGCCTCCTCGGCACGGACTCGAAGCGCCGGGTTGCGTCCCGTCGCCCGGCGTTCAGCCAACTGCTCGGCAGACAATTCGCGGCAGGTTCCCGGGTAGGCGGTAGCTGCTCCGTGCGGCGCCGACGAGGCTTCGCGAATCTCGGCCCGTGTGCACCAGCACTCGTAAAGCAGGCCGTCACTGCGCAGCTGCGCGAGCGCGTCGGCATAGAGCGCCGTGCGCTCACTCTGAACCACAACGGGTTGATCCCATTCGAGCCCGATCGCCGCGAGGTCGCTGAGCTGTTGCTGCGCCGAGCCGGCACGGCACCTCGCGCGGTCCAAGTCCTCGATGCGGATCGCGAAGCTGCTGCCCGTCGATCGAGCGCAACACCATGCGATCAGGGCGGTCCGAAGGTTGCCCAAGTGCAGCGGACCGGTCGGGCTCGGAGCGAAGCGGCCGCTGGATCTAGCGGGTGCTGGAGCGAGCTGAATAAGCCCTTCGGCCACGCCGTCGACGCTAGCAGCGCTACTCTCCCGCCTCGATGGCAGATGCTGAAGACGATGAGAAGGAGCCGGAAGGCCCGATCCCCTGCTCGCCATGTCGCGGCACCGGCAAGCTGAACTCGAACGCCGGCGGCGAGCCTCAAGAGGTTGACTGCCCGTGGTGCGAAGGCAGCGGCGTCTTCATCGAAGAGCACGATGCGCAAGCTGCGCGCCGGCCAGAGGGTGAAGCGGCCGACGAGAAGCCGCAGCCAGCAGTCGATTAGTCGCTGACGATTATCGTCCCGACCTTGCGCCCGGCGATCTCGAGCGCGACATCAAAGCTGCCGGTTGCCGGAGCAACGAGAACGATTCCGCTGGGAAGGTCTGGCTCGACCGGGAAGCTAAGGCCGAGGCCTTCGATCTGGGCGATGTCGGGCGTCGCGGAGCGGACTTCAAGCTTTAGTCGCTGGCCGACCTTGAGTTTGACTTTGCTGTCGGCTGGCATCACGGCACTGACCTCGTCGAGCGTTGCGGCGGGAACTCTCGCGCTTGCTGTCTCCGTCGCCGGCGCGGGCTCCTTGGCATTTCGCTTCTCTGAGCTGTTGCGCAACGACGAGAGGCCGCTTAGAAGAACGACCGAGGTTGCCAACAAAATCAGTATTCCGCGGCTGCGCATCTACCGATTGTGACCGATTCCAAGCGAGAGCGTTCGTGATCTAACTTTCTTGGCGTGCTCACCGCCTCATCGATCGCGGCCGCCGCGCTGCTCGGCGCAGTGATCGGGCTAGCCCTAGAACGCTTTGCTGCGCTGCTCAGCGACGGGCTGCCGACTCTGGGTCGCAGAGCGGCGTTTTCGGCCGTACTGGCAGGCGCCGTGGCGCCGCTACTGGCTCTCTCCGCGGAGTCGAAGGCCCAACTCGTGCCGGCGGCAGCACTGCTCTGCGTGCTCTTCATCGCCGCGCTCACAGATCTCGAGACGCGGCGAATTCCAAATCGATTGACAGGCGGCGGGCTCCTGGCGATGATCGCGCTGACGGCTCTATTCGAGCCTGGCTTTGCGACGGAACGGTTCCTTTTCGCACTTCTTGTCTTTGCCTTCTTCCTCGCCGCCGCGCTAGCGAGGCCGGGCGGGCTGGGGTTGGGTGACGTGAAGCTCGTCGCCGTGATTGGGGCGGCGTTGGGGGCTGCCAGCATCGTGGCCATAGGGTTCGCACTTCTGATCGGTGCTCTGGTGGGCGCAGCGATCGCGCTAGCACGCGGATGGAGGCACGCGCGCGCCGTTGCGCTGCCGCTGGCACCGTTTCTCGCTGCCGGCTCTGCGATCACGATGCTGTTTGGCGGTTGAACTCGCCCGCCGAGAAAAGCGGCTGCTCGCTAGCCTGCACTGACCAATGTCTATTTCGCTGACAACCGCCGGAGAGTCCCACGGACCCGGTCTCACCTGCATCGTCGAGGGGCTTCCAGCCGGCCTTGAAGTCGACCGCGTCGCGCTCGACGCCGACCTTGCGCGCCGTCAGCTCGGCCACGGCAGGGGCGGGCGCATGAAGATTGAAAGCGATGCCGCCGAAGTGACTGCGGGAATCAGGCACGGCCGTCTGCTCGGCGGGCCGGTAGCGCTTCAAGTGATTAATCGCGACTTTGAGAACTGGGAAGAGCGGATGAGCCCGTGGCCGGTTGAGGCCGACGTGCCTGAGGTCCATCTGCCGCGGCCGGGGCACGCCGATCTCGTTGGCGCTTGGAAATACGGCACAAGCGACATTCGCGACATTCTCGAACGCGCCAGCGCGCGTGAAACCGCAGCGCGGGTCGCGGGAGGCGCGCTTTGCCGGCAATTCCTTGAGGCGATGGGCGTGACCGTCCGCTCGCACGTCGTCCGGATCGGCACGGTCGCCACTGCGCCAAGAGCAGAAGCGCTCACGGCAACCGACTTTGACGGAGTCGATGATGATCCCGTGCGCTGCCTAGACCCCGAGACAAGCGCTCAGATGGTCGAGCACATCAACGTTCAGCGCAAGGCGAATGAGTCGATCGGCGGCACATTTGAGGTTGTCGTGTTCGGTCTGGTTCCGGGGGTTGGTTCGCACATCTCGTGGCAGACGCGGCTCGACGGTCAGATTGCCGGCGCGATCTGTTCAATTCAAGCCGTCAAAGGGGCGTCTCTTGGTGACGGCTGGGACCTTCCCGCTCGGCCAGGCTCGGAAGCTCACGACGAAATTTTCTACTCCGACGAGCGCGGCTACTACCGCGAGACGAACCGCTCCGGAGGCCTCGAAGGCGGCATGACGACCGGCGAACCGCTGATCGCTCAGGGCGCGATGAAGCCGCTGCCGACATTGACCAAGCCTTTGCGTTCGGTTGACATCAGCACGCGCGAGCCGGCCGAGGCGCTGCGCGAACGGACCGACTCGTGCACTGTTCCGGCGGCCGGTGTCGTAGCCGAAGCAATGGTTGCGTTCGTGCTCGCCGACGCTTACCGCGACAAGTTTGGCGGCGACCACATCGATGATGCGCGCGCCGCGCTGGTCAGCTACTGCGAGCGGATCGCATGGACCCGGCGCTAAACCGTTCGCTCGTTTTTATCGGCTTCATGGGAGCCGGCAAGACGACGGCCGCGAGGCTCGTCGCCAAGCTGCTCGGCATCCCGTGCGCCGACAGCGACGAGATCATTGAACAGCGCACAGGCCTAACTGCCGCTCAGCACTTCGAAGCCCACGGCGAGCCCGGCTTTCGCGCAGCGGAGGAAGAGGTCGTCCTCGAGCTGCTGGCAGGCTCGCCGCAAGTTATCTCGCTCGGAGGGGGTTCACTGGGCTCGCCAGCAGTGATCGAGGCGCTTGAGGAACACACCACGGTTCTGCTCGACGTCGACCTTGATGTCGCCTGGGAACGAATTCAGGGAAGCGATCGGCCTCTTGGCAAGGATCGCGCCGGCTTCGAATACCTCTTCCGCGAGCGCGAGTACGTCTACCGCGAGCTCGGTGACGCCAACCTCTCCAGCAGCAACCCCAACGTGATCGAAGCTGCCCTGCCGTCTCTGGTGGCGATGGCTCATGGCACCGCCGGCGCACTGCGCTTGCTCTGGGCGGCCGGGCCGGGCGGCGGCTACCCGGTTTGGGTAGGCGAGGGAGCCCTAAGCGACGCGCCCTGGCCGATCGCTGACGACTCGCGCCGCTTCGTTATCAGCGACAGCAACGTCGCCGCGTTGTATGCGGGCGACGTTCCACAGATCGCGGGCTTGATCGAGTTTGAGGCCGGCGAAGCATTCAAAACCTTGGAAACTGCGGCGAGTGTGTGGGACGCGCTCGTCGAGCAGCAGGTCACGAGGGCGGACCACGTCGTTGCAGTTGGCGGCGGCGTTGTCGGCGATCTGGCCGGCTTCTGCGCGGCGACTTTTCAGCGCGGTGTTCCAATCGTTCACGTTCCGACGACGCTCGTGGCACAAGTCGATTCCGCCTTTGGCGGCAAGACAGGCGTCGATCTGCCCCAAGCCAAGAACTACGTCGGCGCATACCACCAGCCAGCGGCGGTGTTAGTCGATCCGGCGAAGCTCGCGACGCTTCCCGCCGACGAGTTGGCAGCCGGCTACGCCGAGGTAGTCAAGACGGCGCTGATCGGCGGCGGCCTCCTCTGGGAGCGGGTTAGCGAGGGTCAACCGGTCGACGAACAAATGATCCGCGAATGCGCACGGATCAAGATTGCAGTCGTCGCAGGAGACGAGCGTGACAGCGGGCAGCGCCAGAAGCTCAACCTCGGCCACACGATCGGGCACGCGGTAGAGGCGGCAACCGGCTACACGGAGCTGCGTCACGGAGAGGCAGTCTCGCTCGGCCTGCTCGCTGCGCTGCGAATCTCGCAGGCTCCCGAACTTCGCGAGCAGGTGAGTCAGATTCTCGATGGCGCCGGTCTTCCAACGAACCTGCCGGGGTTGGACGTGGACGCTGTGCTCGCCGCAACCTCGCTCGACAAGAAGCGCCTCGGCGGGCCGGTGCCGTTCGTCTGCTGCAGCGCGCCGGGTGATGTGCACTACGGAGTTGAGGTCGAGCCCGACCTCGTCCGCGCGGCGGTCGAAGAGCTCGCTGCCTGACGGCCGCCCGCTCGACGTGGCAAACTGGCAGTCGTGCTTGCCCACAACCGCATCGCAGTCCTTCACGGCGTCAATCTCGACCAGCTGGGCCGCCGCGACCCGGCGATCTATGGCGACCTCGATTACGACCGATTGACGCAGCGAATCGGTGAGTTCGCCGCTGAGCTTGAACTTTCAGCCCAGTTCTTCCAAACCAACTTCGAAGGCGATCTGGTTGAGCATCTCCATCGCGTGAGTGATACGGCCGACGGAATCATCATCAACCCGGGCGCTTGGACGCACTACTCGTACGCGATCCGTGACGCGCTCGAGATAGCCGCGCTGCCGGCTGTCGAGGTGCACTTAAGCGAGATCCAAAATCGAGAAGAGTTTCGCCGCATCTCCGTGATCAGTGACATCTGCCTAACGACCGTCAGCGGCCAGGGCGTTGATGGCTACCGTCCCGCG
>CAJBIG010000148.1 GCA_903953065.1 uncultured Solirubrobacterales bacterium | reverse complement strand
TCGGAGGTGAAGATGATCGTCGTGTTGTTGTATTGCCCGGTCGCTTTCAGCTTCGCGACGATCTTCGCTACGTGGTCGTCAACCGCTAGCAGCGAGCCGATGCGACCTTCGTAGTGGAGCTGCAACTGGGCGATCTGCGCGTCACTGAGCGCTGGCAGGTGCGTCGTCATGTTGGCCGGAAGCTTCGAGAAACTTGCCTCGCCCTGGTTGAAGTTTGGCGACCGTGGCAGCGTGTAGCTCTTGCTCTTTGCTGCGTAGCGTGGCGGCGGGCGCGGGTCCACTCCGGGGCGGCCGAGCAGCGAAGGTGAGCTGGCAACATCCTCACGGTGAGCGGCGGCAGGTGACCACCACATGAAAAACGGCTTCTTCTCGCTCTTCTCTTTATCGAGCAGCCCAGCAAAAACATCGCCCGTTACGTCGACAGAGTAGTCCTCCGCGTTCTCGCTGCCAAAGTCGCTGTACGGCGGCGGTCCGAAGACGGCGCGCAGCTTCTTGACTATCTCGAGAATCACAGGCTCAGGCTTGTCGATCACCTGGATGTTTGCGAAGTCGACCATCTTGTGAGCGAAGGCGGAGTCGCCCCAGGTCTTCTCGCCTTTACCGTCGAGGCTCATCACGAAGTTGAAGTAGTCGTATGAAGAGAGGTCGAGCAGGCCGCGCCAGACGTCAAAGCCCTTCGGCTTCTCACCCTTGCCGGTCTTCGCGCCGTAGCCGTTGAGCCACTTGCCGACCATCCCTGTGCGGTAGCCAGACTTCTGAAGCCAAGTCGGGAGGATGTTGCCGCGGTCCTTCATTCCGTACCAGCCGTGCGGGTAGAAGTTGCCGATGACCTTGTGGTTGTGGGCGTACTGCCCCGTGATGAAGGTCGCGCGCGCGGGGCAGCAGAGCGGGAATGAATCAACCGCGTCGGAGAAGCTCGTGCCACGGTCGGTGAGCAGCTTCTTGACGTTTGGCATATGGACGAGATCGGCGGCCGCTTGATCGTCGGTCATGATCACGACGATGTTCGGCTGCTTGCCTTTGCCGGCTCCGACTTTGCGGGCCTCGGCAGGCGCGACGGCAACCGCAGAGCAGGCCAGCGCGGCGAGAAAAAGGACCGTAAACTTATGCATTCGTAAACCGTACAGAATTGCGGCCAACCATGTGCCAATTACTGCCGCTTCAGGCCTCAGTGGCTAACCTCTGCAAAGCGGCTGCCTCAAGGCCGGACTCGATTCCCGGGGAGAAGAAAATGGCTCAGAAGATGCAGGCTAAATGGAATGGCGAAGTGCTCGCAGAGAGCGACCAGACCGTCGTAGTGGAAGGCAACCATTACTTCCCCGCCGAGTCGGTGACGGCGACGCTGCTGCCTTCAGAGACCACCTCGACCTGCGCTTGGAAGGGGACTTCGTCCTACTACTCGATCGAGGCCGGCGGCGAGACCAACCGCGACGCTGCCTGGTTCTACCCGGACCCCAAGCCGGAAGCCGAACAGATCAGGGATCGGATCGCCTTCTGGAAGGGCGTTGAAGTAGCTCCCGCCTGAGCTGGAAGCGCAGCCCGACTAGCTTTCAGAGCGCCCAGATCGCGAGCGCCGGCAGGCCAATGCTCAGTGCAGCGAAGGAGACGACCGCAACCGCTACGTATACAGGGCTGTCCTCGGCGTCAGGCTTGAAGGCAAGCGGGAGGAAGAGCAGCGGGTTGACGATCGCACCAAACGCGATCATCGCCTTGATCCAATCCGGCGAGCTTGGCGCGGCGAGCTGAACCGCAATCAGGATCAGCCCCATCATCACCCAATCGAGATGGGTCTGAAGAAAGCGCCGGGGCGCGGGCACGCCATGCGCGCGGAACCATTCACCCTTGCGCGTTGCAGCGAGCACCAGCCAGCCCGACACACCAGCCAGCGCCAGCGAGATCAGGCCGAGTTGAGTAAGCAGTGGCACGCCCATTACCGCTAGAGAATACTTGGCCGGATAGCCGCCAAGGCCCCGCTGGATGTGGCCCTACCTGGAGCCAGCGTCTGCGCCAGGTTCAATCGGCACCGTGACTTGATCACGCCTAACGCCGGCGCCCGGCGAGTGGAAGATCGAGGTGATCGTGCGCGTCGGCGAGTTCGATCAGTACACGGCAACGGCGACATCGCCGCGATCGAACTGGGCGCAGGGCTAACCGCCTCAACCTCGCTTGGTGGTGTACTCGTCAGCGACACGAGCTCAACTTGGCACCTCGTATACGGTGCCGCTGACAGCGCCCTTTACACGGCCAAACGCGCCGGCGGCAACCAGATCGTCATCGCCAACCTTTAGCCAGCCACGATCAATAGCTGGGAGCGGCTAGCTGGCGCCAACTCCTGCCTTCACTGTTATTGTCCCACCCGATGCGAGCCAGGCTAACTTCGATGCGTCGCCGCGACCAGCTCGTAGCCGGGGCGCTGACGCTGGCCGCTATCGGCCTCTGCTTGGCGATCGCGCCGGTAGCGCTGCTGTGGGTTTCGCCGGCAGTCGCGATGCTGCTCTTCTTCGCTGTAGGCCTCACCGATCCGGCGCTCGATTACGTTGAGCGACTG
>CAJBIG010000147.1 GCA_903953065.1 uncultured Solirubrobacterales bacterium | reverse complement strand
GAAGCTCCTGAATTGACTGCTCATCATCGACGAGCAGAATGCGTGCGGTCCGCTCTGTCATCTGCGGGTGCCAGCCTAGGCGCTTTACCCTTCCTCTTCAGCAATGCTTGACCCGCGCATCTACCGAGCAGCATTCGTTCCAGTGCTGTTCGTCCTAATCATCGTCGCTTTCTCGCTTGAGAATCGGCCTGCCCCGCTGCGCTCGGAGCTTGTTCCCGCTGCTTTCGATGGTGCGAGAGCTGCGCGGACGATGAATTCGCTCAGCGCGCAATACCCGCTGCGCCGGCCGGGCAGCGCCGGTGATCAGGCTCTCGCCTTGCGCATTGCACAGGAGCTGCGTGCGGTGATGCCGAAGGTCGCGGTCCGCACTCGCGCCGTGAAGGACGCCAGCACGGTCGATGGGAAACGAGACCTGATCAACGTTGAAGCGACGCAGCCCGGTTCGGCGCCGGGCGCTGCGCTCGTCGTGGTTGCCTCCCGTGATTCACTCGCGCCGCGTTCCGCTGCCGCGCTTTCGGGGACGGCAGCGATGATCGAGATTGCCCGCGTTGTCGCGCTCTCTCGCCCACTACGCAGCGTCACTTTCGCCTCGGTCAGCGGCTCGACCGGCGGGCAGGCAGGGATGCGGCAGCTCGCCGATCAACTACGCCGCCCGGTTGGCGCAATGATCGTGCTCGGTGATCTGGCCGGGCCGGTGACGACCGATCAGCTCGTCACCGGTTGGTCGTCATCGCCGGGCGCCGCTCCGCTGGTTCTGTCGCGCACGGTGGCGACGGCTTTGCGAGCGGAGACGGGGCTGAAGGCCGCTTCGCCGCTGGCGCGCAGAGAGCTTGCCCGCTTTGCCTGGCCGGTGACCGTCGGCCAGCAAGGGCCAGCGGTCGCGGCGGGAATCCCGGCCGTTCTGCTCTCAGCCAGTGGCGAGTTGCCGCCCGCCGGCGATGCGCCTGTCGACTCAACGCGGCTGCAGGGCTTCGGGCGCGCCGGGCTGCGCTCGCTGACGGCGCTGGACTCGAGCCCAAAGATCAGCACCGCCAGCCCCAGTCTTGATCTTGTGATCACGCGCAAACTGCTTCCGCCGTGGGCGATCCGCTTGCTAGCCGCGGCGCTGCTGCTGCCGGCACTTCTGGCGGCCGCAGACGGTTTTGCGCGGCTGCGCCGTGAGCGTTCGCCGGTTGCACGCTGGGTCGTCTGGGTGGTCGCGGCCGCCTTGCCGTTCGCACTGGCCGAGATTTTCATCCGCGCGCTCGGAGTATTCGGCGTCATAAACGCTACGTCGCCACCGGCTCCGCCTGGATCGCTGCCCTTCGCTGCGGCCGGAATCGGTGCGCTGGTAAGCGCGGCCGTGATCTTCGCGCTGGCCTTTCTCGTTCTGCGCCCCTTGATTAATGGAGCGCTCACGGTCAGCGACTCGAGCGAGGCTCGCGGCGCCTCGCTGGCCCCGGCGCTGGTGATCGGCCTCGTCGCGGTCGTCGTCTGGATCTTCAATCCGTACGCCGCCCTGCTGCTCATTCTGCCGGTCAACATCTGGCTCTTGGTCGGCGCCCGCGAGAGGCCGCTGCGCCGCCGCTGGGCGATCTTTTGGATTCTTTTCAGTCTGCTGCCTGTCGTCGCCGTAGCGCTCGTCTACCTCGATCAGTTTGCGCTCTCGCCGTTGACGCTGATCTGGTTCATCTTCCTGACGCTGGCGGGCGGCACTCCGTCGCTGCTGGCTGCACTCGGCTGGTGCCTCGCTTGCGGCGCCGGCGCCGCTGCCTTGCTGCGCGCCGTGCGTCGTGATCGTCTGCCCGATCAGGCGATTACGGTTCGCGGCCCAGCCAGCTACGCCGGACCGGGTTCGCTCGGTGGAGTCGATTCAGCTCGTCGGCGCTGAAGAATCGTCGCCGACGCGGTGCTCATATCCGTGGAGCTCTACCTGCTCGCCGCCACGGCCAACGAAACGAACT
>CAJBIG010000146.1 GCA_903953065.1 uncultured Solirubrobacterales bacterium | reverse complement strand
TCGAGCAGCTTCTCGATCCGCTCGCGCGCCGTGTACTTGCCGCGGTCATGCTGCTTCGCCTCGGCCTCGGGCGATGAGTGCATCGCCATTTCGCGCATCTGGCCAAGCAGCGCCAGCTTTGCGGTGAAGTCTTCTGCCTCGGGTGCGGTCGCCATCAGGCGCCTGAGTCTAGATGCTGAGCAGGGCGGCAGGGCCTGCGGTCGCGATGACGCTCAGGAGCGGGAGAAGGGGCGGTGGTGCGCGGCGCCGAGGTCGTCGAGTACGCCGGAGAGGATCTCGACGATCGATTCGGCGCTCATCGGAGCCGGTTCAGGAGCTTCGGTGCTGACCTCAGGCTCAACTTCGGGCACGACGATTGGGTCGGGCATCGGTTCCGGGACGGCTTCGGGTGCGGCTTCAGGCTCCGGTGTGGGCTCCGGTTCCGGCTCAGGAGTTGGCTCGTCGCTGGCTTCGACCTGCCGCGGCGGGTCAGGGATCGGCGGCCCGAAGTCGAAGAGGCGCGCGAAGAATCCCTGCTTTGCAGGTTTTGCGGGGGGCGCGTCGGCCGGCTTCGGCTCTGGCGCTGCGGCGGGCTCTGGCTCCAGCGCGACGGTGGGCTCTGGCTCCGGCGCGGCGATAACTTCAGGAGCCGGCGCGGGCGGATCGGGAGTGGCGGCTGGGGGATCATCGACTTCGACCGTCAGCGTCACCTTCGTTCCCCAACCCGCCGATGCGATTGCCACCGTGCCGCTAACTTCATCGCCCTCCCAGGCGACGGTGGTTTCGGGATCGGTCCCGGTTATGCGGATTTCGCCAAAGGCATGGAGTCGGCGGCCAAGCGATTCCTGATCGCTGACCTCGGCCCAAAGCTCCGGCGAAGACTTAACAAGCCTGCGCTCTGCACTGTGCGCTGACATCGTCGTCTTCTCTTCCCTCCGGAGAAGGCCATTCCTGCCGAAGACGGTCGCTGCAAGGCTGCGCCCGCGCCGCCACCCCGCTAAGCGGGCTGGACGATCATCAAGTAGAGCGCGATCAAGACCAAAACGTTGGAGATCAAGCCAACAAGGTTCAGCTTGCGGTAAGCCTTCTCATATTCGGCCGAGAAGGTCATCGGCCCGCTGCCGACGCGCGCGGCCAGCTCGGTAGTTGCCATCGCGCTCAGTTTCTTCTCGGTTGGCAGCGCGAGGCCATGACTGAGGCCGATCAGCACGATCAAAATCACCAGCGAGCCCGAAACCCAGTGCTCGCTCCAGAGGCTCGCGTCACTTGCGAGGTAGGCGCCGGCGAGGAAGAGAACCAGGTAGGCGACCGTGATCAACGTTCGCCCGGCGTGGACCATCGCGTTGTAGATCCCGGGCAGCGCCTCCGGGTTGGCGTTCGTCACGCGGGCCAGAATTACCGGGTAGATAAACGGCGCCCCGAAGGCGATCACAACCGCGGCAACGTGAATCCAAAGAACAAAGTCGTAGAGGCGCATGGCGATCATCGTCTTGATCCTAGGAGCTTGGAGTTAGAAGCCCGGCTTGTAGCCGCCGAAGACGTCCTTCATCGCGCCGCAAACCTCGCCCATCGAGCAGCGATCCTTCAGCGCAACGCGGATCGCAGGGATCAGGTTCTCTTCGCCGCGGGCAACCTTGCGCAGCTCTTCGAGTCGCTGCGCGACGAGCTCTTGGTCGCGGTCCGCCTTGAAGGCGGCGAGTCGATCGAGCTGCTCGCGCTCGGACTGCGGGTCAACCCGCAGCAGGCCGGGAACCTCGATCTGCTCTTCGATGTATTCGTTGACGCCGACGACGACATCCTGCTTTGTGCGGTAGCGCTCCTGGTAGCCCCAAGCCGACTCGTCGATCTCGGCGGTCATGAACTCGATCGCGTGAACGGCGCCGCCGAGCTCATCAACCTTGGCGATCAGCTCGGCCGAGCGGCTTTCGATCTCGGCCGTCAGCGATTCAACGTAGTAGGAGCCGGCGAAAGGATCGACGGTGTCGGCGGCGCCCGATTCGGCGGCGATGATTTGCTGCGTTCGCAGCGCCGTCTTCGCGGCCTGCTCGCTCGGCAGCGCCAGCGCCTCGTCAAAGCCGTTTGTGTGCAGCGACTGCGTGCCGCCGCAGACGGCGGCGAATCCCTGCAGCGCTACGCGGACAATGTTGTTCTCCGGCTGCTGCGCGGTCAGCGTGACGCCGCCGGTCTGCGTGTGGAAGCGCAGCATCATCGCCTTCGGGTTGGTCGCCCCGAAGCGTTCCTTCATGATCTGCGCCCACATCGTCCGCGCGGCGCGGAACTTCGCGACCTCTTGGAAGACGTTGTTATGGCCATTGAAGAAGAAGGCAAGCCGCGGCGCGAAATCATTGACGTCGAGGCCGCGGTCGATCGCCGCCTGCACGTAGGCGATGCCGGTCGAAAGCGTGAAGGCCACCTCCTGAACTGCCGAGCAGCCCTTCTCACGGAAGTGGTAGCCGGAGATCGAGATCGTGTTCCACTTCGGAATGTTCTCGGCGCAGTAGGCGAACACATCGGTCGTCAGGCGCATCGAGGCGTCGGGCGGGTAGATGTAGTTGCCGCGCGCTATGTACTCCTTGAGAATGTCGTTCTGAACCGTGCCGCGCAGCTGGTCGCTCGGTACGCCCTGCTCC
>CAJBIG010000145.1 GCA_903953065.1 uncultured Solirubrobacterales bacterium | reverse complement strand
TTGCGCCGCAGGCTTGCGCAGCCGCATTGCCGCCAGCCGCGTCGACGGCGCCGAGCTTCACAAGTGCCGACGCTGCGCCACTCTCTTCGACCCCTGCGCCGATCGCGATTTGCGACGGGCCAGAGCTGGTGTTTGGTGTGTCGCTGCCGGAGCTCGCGATGACGGCAACCACGACGACGATCAATAGAGCGGCCGCGCCGAGGCCAGCGATCAGAAGCCCGGACGGTCGCCGGCCGCCATCACCGCCGCCCGAATCGCCCTTGGCGGAGCCACCACCGGCCGCTGCCGTTTCAGCCCCAGGCTCGGCCGCGCCGCTACGAAGCTCACCTTCCATCTCGCGCAGCCGACGCTCAAGCCCGCTGAGGGTGTCGCGTACGTCGCCTGGCTGCTCGTCGCTCATTGCCCGGCTGACGCTACCTGCCGGCGGGCAACTTAGCCGCCGAGAATCTCAATTGCGATCTCTGCGACCTGCGTTGGTGTGCGCCCAACGCGCACGCCCTTAGCCTCAAGAGCCTCGGCCTTCGCAGCCGCGGTTCCCTTCGAACCGGAGACGATTGCGCCGGCATGGCCCATCGTCTTGCCGGGTGGGGCGGTGAAGCCGGCGATGTAGCCGACTACCGGCTTCGTCACGTGCTCGGCGATGTATTCGGCCGCGACCTCCTCGGCGTCGCCGCCAATCTCGCCGCTCATCACGATCAGTTCGGTCTGGTCGTCATTCTCGAACATCTCGAGTACGTCGACGAAGCTCGTTCCCGGGATCGGGTCGCCGCCGAGTCCAACGATCGACGAGTTGCCAAAGCCCTTCTGGGCCAGCTCGTTGCCAATCTGGTAGGTCAGCGTGCCCGAGCGCGACATCACGCCGACGTTGCCTTCCTTGAAGAACGAGGCCGGGATGATGCCGACGTTGGCCTTGCCGGGGGAGAGCACGCCCGGGCAGTTCGGGCCAATCAGCCGCACTCCCGGCATCCGCTTGATCTGTGTGTAGACGCGCAGCTCGTCATGGGCCGGGATGCCTTCGGTGATCGCGATGATCGTCTCAATCCCCGCGTCGGCGGCTTCGAGAATCGAGTCGGCGGCGAACGGCGGCGGCACAAAGACCATCGCCGTGTTCGCTCCACTCTCTTCTACGGCCGCGTGGAAGGTGTTGAATACCGGAATGCCTTCGACGTCTTGGCCGCCCTTGCCGGGGGTCACGCCGCTGACGACGTTTGTCCCGTAGGCGCGGTTGTTGAGCGTGTGGAAGCTCCCCTCGCTGCCGGTGATGCCGGAAACGCAGAGGCGGGTTTCGGTGCCGACGAGGACGCTCATGGTGTTTCTCCCTTGGCCAGCGCGACAACCTTCTCGGCTGCTTCGTTCATCGTTGATGCGGTGTAGACGCCGGGCAGGTTTGCGTCAGCGAGGATCTTGCGGCCGACAACGTCGTTGGTTCCGTCAAGCCGGACGACAAACGGCACCGTTGGCTTGGCTTGCGCGAACGCTTCGATCAGCCCGTTGGCAACTTCGTCGCAGCGCGTTATGCCACCGAAGATGTTGAACAGCACCGCCTTGACCTTCTCGTTCGAGCAGATCACCTCAACTGCGCTGGTGATCGCGTCGGCCTTCGAGCCTCCGCCGGCGTCGAGGAAGTTGGCCGGGCTGCCGCCGTACTGGGCGACGACGTCGAGCGTGCTCATCACCAGTCCGGCGCCGTTGCCAAGGATTCCGATGTCGCCATCGAGCTTTACGTAGGTAAGGCCGCGATCGCGGGCCATCTGCTCCTGCGGATCCTCGTCGCTTGGGTCGCGCAGTTCGGCGTTTTCCTTGTGGCGGAAGAGCGCGTTCTCGTCGAGCGTGACTTTCGAGTCGAGCGCCCGCACCTTGCGTTCCGGCGTAATGATCACCGGGTTGACCTCGACCAGCATCGCCTCCTCGGCAATGAAGGTGTCGTAGAGCTTCGTCAGGAACTCGCCGATCGGACGAATCAGGTCGGCGTCGATCCCGGCCTCGAATGCCAGGCGGCGAGCTTCGAACGGCTGGAAGCCGAGCAGCGGATCGACGTGCAGCGTCGCGATCGCCTCAGGGGTCTCTTCCGAAACCTGTTCGATGTCCATGCCGCCCTGCGTCGAGAGCATCACCAGCGCCGAGCGCGCCGAGCGGTCGAAAACGATCGCGGCGTAGTACTCGGCCTCGATCTCTGAAGCTTCTTCAATCCAAAGCTCGTGGACCGTGAAGCCCTTGATGTCCATCCCGAGAATCGCATCGGCGTACTCGCCTGCCTCTTCGGCATTGGCTGCGACCTTGACGCCGCCGGCCTTGCCGCGGCCGCCGATCTTGACCTGGGCCTTGACCACGCACGGGTAGCCGATCTTCTCGGCCGCGGCCACTGCTTCGTCGACCGTTCGCGCTGGAATGCCCGATGGAACGGGGATTTCATGACGCGCGAAAAGCTGTTTGCCTTGATATTCGAGAAGGTCCATAGCGAGGCGGAACGCTATCGGAGAGCACCCCTTGCCCGTCGCGACCTAGACTAAGCGCGATGCCACTTCCCAAAAAACCCAAATGGGTCACCTTCGATGTCTATGGAACTCTGATCGATTGGGAGACCGGCGTTAAGACCGCGTTTGCCACTGAGGCAAAGCGCAGCGGCTTTGAGATCGCCGATCCGAACGCTGTATTCGACCGCTTCGTTGAGCTCCAGCACGAGATCGAGAGCGGCTCCTACGAGCTCTACGCCGAGGTTCTGCGCCGCGTCGCAATGCAGATCGCCGAAGAGATCGAGTGGGACCTCGAGCCTTCTCGGGCCGGTTTCCTGCCCGACTCGATTCTTCGTTGGCGTCCCTTCAAGGAGACAAACCTTCAGCTCGGCCGCTTCGCGAAGAAGTTTGAGACCGGCCTGATCTCCAACATCGATGACCGCCTGCTCGGTGAGACGCGCCGCTACCTGCCGCTTGAGTTCGGCCTCGTCGTAACGGCGCAGCAGGTCCGCTCGTACAAGCCGGAGCCGGCCCACTTCAAGGAGTTCGCGCGCCGCGTTGGTGGCAAGAAGGATTGGGTTCACATCTGCTGCGGCTATGAGGCCGACGTGCTGCCGGCTTTGAAGGCCAAGGTTCCTGTTATCTGGGTCAACCGCACGAAGCGCAAGCTCGAGCCCAGCGAGAAGAAGCCGACGGCCGAGGTCAAGACGCTGCTGGCCGCCGCAAAGCTGCTCGGCGCCGCGTAAGGGGCCGTCTGGCGTGCGGGTTGTCGCGCTGAATGAGGACGTACTGGTTGGCCGTTCCGCCTACTGGCAGACGAGCTGCACGGTCGTCCATCGCGGCGACGAAACGTTCGTTGTCGATTCGCCGCCGCTGCCGGAGGAGCTCGAAGCGCTTGGAGGCGTTCTGGAGCACGTCGGCTGGAGCTGCAGCGGCCTGCTGGCAACGCATGCCGACTGGGATCACCTGCTCGGGCGCCTCGCCTTTCCAGGCCTCGCGCTCGGCTGCTGCGAAACGAGCGCTGCGCGGCTGACAGCCGAGCCTGGCGCCGCCGCGCGAGAGCTGCGGGCCTTTGACGAACAGCACTACGTCGAGCGGCCTGCGCCGCTCTCACTCGGCCAGGTTCAGGCACTGCCGGTACCGGGCGTGCTCGAGATCGGCGATCAAGAGCTGGAGCTCTACCCGGCCGATGGTCACACCGCCGATGGGATGGCGATCTTCGTCCCCTGGGCCAAGGTTCTGATCTGCGGCGATTATCTCTCCCCGGTTGAGATCCCGATGATCTCCGAGGGTGGTTCACGCTCCGCCTACCGCGCCACGCTGGCGCGGCTACGCGAGCTCGTAGAGCGCTCGGAGCACGTCGTTCCTGGCCACGGCTCGGTTTTGGACCGCACGCGCGCACTGGCGATCCTTGGCGAGGACCTCAAATACCTTGAGACGCTTGAGTTGCCACTGGCGCGGCGTGGCAGCGAGCAGCAGAAGATTCACGCCGCCAACTTGGTGCGGATCGAAGCTGAGCCGGGCGCTTAAGAGTCTGCGCCGATGTTGCGGCGCAGGTAAAGGTCGCGGCCACCATGGCCGCTCTTGATTCCAAAGCCGAGTGATTCGTAGAGCTTCAGCGCCGGCTCGTTCGCTTCGTTGACGTCAAGCTCAATTCGGCGGCAGCCGCGGCTGCCCGCGTGTTCGACGGCAAACTGCGTCATCGCTTTGCCAAGGCCGCTGCCGCG
>CAJBIG010000144.1 GCA_903953065.1 uncultured Solirubrobacterales bacterium | reverse complement strand
GCCGGTAGATGAGATCGTCGCGATGCGCCTCAGCGCGATCGTGATTGACCTTGCGATCCTCGGGCCGCAGGCTTGGGAATATCTCGAACGGCTCTGCGAAGCGATGCCTGGCCTTGGCGTTGTCGTCTGCACCGGCCGCTCGAGCGTCGCTCAGCGTGTTCGCGGGCTGCGCCTCGGCGCCGATGACTGGCTTACGAAGCCTTGCCACCCTGAAGAGCTGATTGCTCGCGTTGAGGCCGTCGTCCGCCGCCGCCGCGAAGTCGATGAGCGTCGGAGCGCAGGTCCGGTTGAAGCCGGCGATCTGGTAATTCGCAACGACCACTTCCAAGCCTTCGTTGAAGGTCGCTCTGTCGCATTGACGCGGCGTGAGTTTGAACTGATTGAGCTGCTCGCCAACGCCGACGGCCGCGTGCTCGAGCGCGAGGACATCTACCAGCGCGTTTGGGGCTACGCGATGGTTCGCGGCGACCGCTCTGTTGATGTCTTCGTTCGGAAGCTGCGGCACAAGCTTGAAGCCGCTTCACCAGATTGGCTTTACATCCACACTCACTTCGGTGTTGGATACCGCTTCGCCGCTGAGCTGCGTGAGGGGGCCGAGATCGTGCCTGATGCACCGCCCGCCGACTTCGTCGCCGAACCGGCCGATGAAGCCGCTCCGCTCGAAGCTTGATCTGCTCGTGCAGGCAATGCGGCGTGAACGGCCGGCGCTGAAAGCGCTGCTCGGAGAGCCGCGAGCGGTTCGGCGCGCCGCCGTCGCTTGACGCCGCCTAGAATCCAGTAATGCGCAACGCAGCCAACGTTGGGATTATCCTGCTGGCCGCTGCGGCGCTGGCGTTCCTGCCTGCGGGGTCTGAAGTCGGAGCCGTTGCGGCCAGAGCCCTCTCGCTGGCGTTCATCCTCGTCTTCGCGCTCGGCTTTTCGCTTGCCTATCGCCGCTTCGGTTCTGACTTCGAACGGCTGCCAGGCGGCTTTCGCGCGCTCGGCTTGGGGGCCGTCGGCGCGCTCGTGCTGACCTTCGCTGCTTGGTCGCGGCTACTGGCAGGATCTGGCGGGCTGCTGACTGCTTTGTTGCTGCTCGGTGGCTGCGGCGCGGCGCTGTACATCGTCTGGCAGCGCTACCGCGCGATCGCTTAAGGCAGGGCAGCGCCGTTGCGGCGCCGTAACGGAGCGGTGCTAGCGGCGTGACCGGTGCACAGCGACGATCGGAGCATGGCTGACCTGCGCGAAGACAGTGGACAAACCACCGTTGAACTGGTCGCGCTGCTGCCGCTGATTGCGGCGCTCGTGATCGGTGCATGGCAGGCGGTGATCGTCGGACACTCGTGGTGGCTTGCCGGCATCGCCGCGCGGGCGGCTGCGCGCGCCCAGGTAGTCGGCGTCGACCCTCTCCTCGCGGCGCGACGCTCCTTGCCTCGCGGAGCGCGTCAGCGGCTCGTACTGACGCGCCGCAGCGGCGGTGAGATGACGCTTCGACTGGCCGTCCCGGCCGTCGTCGGCGGGCTGCGGCTGGGCAGCGCGACGGCGCGCATTGGCGCCCCTGCAGGTGGCGTGCGGTGATCGCGGCCGATCTGGTTGTGCTCGGAGAGCGCGGCGAGCTCGAGCTGCTCGCGCCAGCGCTGGCGGTAGCGCTCGCCGCTCAGTGCGCCGAGCGCGCGGCGCTCGTGATCACACTGCTCGCAGACGGAGCACCGCGGCGCCGCTGGGCCGCCCCTGCCTCGGCCGCGGCGGCTCGCTTTCGCGATCGGCTCACCGACCAGGGAGTGGTTGCCGGGGCGCGAGGGCGGCTTGTCACAACCGAATGCTCCGGCGAGGGCGCAGTCGCCACCGCCGAGCGTCTGATCGCCACCGCGCAGCTGCCGGTCGTCATCGTCGCGCTGCGCCCGCGAGATGAGCAGCTTGACGGGCTGATCTCCGCCGCCCGTCGCGTTGTTGTCGCCCGCTCCGGTGATGCTGAGCTCGAGCGCCTCGCAATTGCGCAGATCGCGGCGCTCGGCGTCGAAGCGGAGCTGCTCGATCCGCCGCCGTCAGCGGCTGCGCGCTTCGCTGCAGCGGGCCTCAACTGGGGTCGGCTGGCGCGTAGCGACGGGCAGGCCTCGGTTGAACTGCTAGCGGCCGCGCCGATCTTGCTGGCGGTGACGCTGGCCGCCGCGCAGCTGCTTGCTGCGGGGCTCTGCCGCGAGCTCGCTGGTGACGCGGCCGGCGCCGGTGCGGCAGCGCTGCTTCAGAGCCGCGACCCGCAGGCCGCTGCGAGGCGCGCGCTGCCGGGCTGGTCACGCAGCCAGCTCCGCGTTACGCGGCGCGGCCGCGAACTGCGAGTGGTGATCAATCCGCCGAGCCTGGTCCCGGGGCTGGCGAGACTGCTCAGCGTCGAGGCACGCGCCAACGCCGGGCCACCGGCGTGAGAGCGGCCGACGAGGATGGCCAGGCGCTGATCCTCGTTGTCGGCGCGCTCGCGGCTCTGCTCGCAGGTGCCGGTGGTTTGGGGATGCTGGCGCGCGGGCTGGGCGCCCATGCCGACCATCAGCGCGCCGCTGATTTGGCCGCTCTTGCCGGCGCACGGGCTCTCGTTGACGCTTTCCCGCGGGCGCTTGAGCCGCCCACTTCAAGCCGCCACCTTGGCGCCGCCGCTTACCTTCAGCTTGCCCGCTCGGTCGCGCAACGAACGGCGGCGCGCAACGGCGCCCGCCGCGTAGCGATTCGCTTCGCAAGCGGTCCACTGCCAGACCGCGTGACGGTGACCGTCAGCGACGCGATCCGCGTTCCGGGCGGTGGACTCGTTTCCGGCCCGGTAAGCGCTGAGGCGCAGCTGGCGGCATTCGCCGTTCCGATCGGCGATGGCGAGTACCCGGGGCCGTACGCATACCGCCAAGGCAAACCGATGCGTCCCGATACAGCGCTGGCCTTCGACCGGATGGCCGCCGCGGCGCGTCGCGGCGGCCATTCTTTGATTGTCACCAGCGGCTACCGCTCCAATGCCGAACAGGCGCGGCTCTTCGCCGCTCACCCCGATCCAAAGTGGGTCGCTCCGCCGGGGCAGTCGCTCCATCGGCTCGGAACCGAGCTCGATCTGGGCCCGCCGTCGGCCTATGGCTGGCTGGCGGCAAACTCGAAACGCTTTGGCTTCCTCAAGCGGTACTCCTGGGAGCCTTGGCATTTTGGCCTCGTCGCCAACCCGGGCAGCGCATCGGTCGGCTTTGCGCCTCCTGGAATCGGCAGCGCCAGCGCCGTTCCAAGCTTCGTTCCCGCCGCCTATCGTGAGCCGCTGCGGCGCGCCGCTTCGCGTTGGTCGGTCGGCGCGGCGCTGCTGGCAGCCCAGCTCCAGCAGGAGTCGGATTTCAACCCGCGCTCGGTCTCCAGCGCTGGTGCTCAGGGAATAGCCCAGTTCATGCCGGGAACGGCTCGCAGCTACGGCCTCAGCGACCCGTTCGACGCTCCGGCCGCGATCAACGCTCAGGCTCACTTGATGCACGACCTGCTGCGCCGATTTGCCTCGGTGCCGCTGGCGCTTGCCGCCTACAACGCCGGCCCCGGCCGCGTCGCCGCCTGTTGGTGCGTGCCGCCGATCGCCGAGACGCAGGCCTATGTCGCACGAATCGTCGCTCTCGCGCGCGGCGCTGGTGTGACGGCCGGCAGTGGCGAGCCGCCGGTGCGGCTGATCCGCTGAGCTTTGCGGCAGACTAGGAGCACGATGGCTTCCTTCCGTTACACGCTGCGTGTCCGCTTCAACGAGTGCGACCCCCAGAACGTTGCCTTCAACGCCAACTACCTCACCTACATCGACATCGCGATCACCGATCTCTATCGCCAGCACTTCGGAGCTCCCTATGCCGAAGTGATGTCGAGCAGCGGCGTTGACGTTGTCGTCGCTGAGGCGAAGCTGAAGTTCCTCGCTCCGGCCCGCTTCGATGATCAGATCGAGGTGGCGATCACGGTTGAGCGGCTCGGCGACACGTCGATGGAGGTATCAGCGCTTATCTCCGGCGACGGGAAGGAGCTTGTAGTCGGAGAGCTTCGTTACGTCTTCGTTGACATTGAGAGCTGGAAGAAGACGCCGATCCCGGATCGGATTCGCGCGACCATGGCCGAGTTCGGCCCGGGCTAGCCTGCCTCGGCGCAACTTGGCTGCAAGAGCGAGATAGCGCGAAGCGCTGCCTTCACGTGGTAGCTTGCCGCCGGAGGGTTCAAACGGCGCCTGCGCAGCGGGCGCAAAGGGGGGGGGGTCTTGAAGAAGCTAGTCGCGATATTCGCTGTTGCCGGCTGCAGTTTCGTCGCGCTCAGCAGCCTTGCCAGCGCGAAGGCAAGCTGCGAACCGTTCGACGCGCGCGACTGCCTGCTGCCGTTCCCCAGCAACCACTTCACAACTCCTCAGCGCGGTTCGGAAACCGGCTTGAGGCTCAACTTCAACGCTGCTGTCTTCCCGAAGAATGTCGGCGGAGCTTCGTCGTTCACGCCCGACCTAAACAACAACGACGGCTTTAGCCCCGGCGCGGCGATCATGACCTACGTCGACGGGATTAGCCTCGAGCGCAGCGGGGCAGTCCCAATCACCGATATCGGCAGCTACAGCGCAGCCAATGCGCCGATCGTCCTCGTTGACGCGAAGACCGGCAAGCGTCAGCCAATCTGGGTCGAGCTTGACGCAAACCCCGAGAATGAGGCCGACGGGAGCTACCTCGTGATGATTCGGCCGGCGCGCAACCTGCCGGAAGGTCGTCGCTACATCGTCGCGCTACGCAACTTGAAGAACGCATCGGGCGCCACGATCCCGGCCGGCGCAGCATTCGCGTCGGTGCGAGACGGCAAAGCAAGCGGGGCGCTGGCGGTTCGTGCGCGCCGAATGAAACCTGATTTTGACCTCCTTGGACGGATCGGCATCAAGCGTTCGACGCTCCACCTTGCTTGGGACTTTACGGTCGCCAGCGAGACCAATTTGACCGAGCGCGCGCTCGCGATGCGCAATGCCAGCTTCGCTGCGCTGGGTGACAAGAACCTCGCCGATCGCAAAGTCACCGGCAGGTCACCGAAGTTCCAGATCGATCGGACGATCAATTTCACCGAGCAGCAGAACGCGGTGCAGCTGCGCCAAATAGAAGGAACGATGACCGTTCCCTGCTACCTGAGCACGCCGGACTGCGCGCCAGGAGGAACCTTCCGCTACCAGCCACGCAAGGCGGGCAAGTTCAACTGGATTCCGAAACAGCAAGGGACGATGAAGGCGAAGTTCGTCTGCGGTATCCCTCGCAGCGCCGTCGATAAGCCGGCTCGACCGGTGATCTACGGCCATGGTCTGCTCGGTTCGGCGCGGGAGGCGCTGGGTGAGAAGAACCAGTTCTTCGGCAACAAGCACGGGATTCTCTTCTGCGGCACCGATGAGATCGGAATGGCTGGCGGTGACGCCGGCAACGCGATCAGGCTGCTCGGCGACATGTCGCTCTTCGCCTCTTTCCCCGATCGGCTTCAGCAAGGGCTTCTCAACGGACTGATGCTGGGGCGCTTGATGATTCACGCTGAAGGCCTTGCATCGCACCCGTCGCTGCGGTCAATCCCGGGAGCCTCCGGCCGGACTTTGATCGACCGCTCGAAGCTGGCCTTCAACGGCAACAGCCAAGGAGGGATTCTCGGGCCTGCGATCACTGCCCTTGCCCCCGACTTCACTCGCGCAGTCCTTGGCGTGCCCGGCATGAACTACTCGCTGCTGCTTCCGCGCAGCGTTGACTTTGACGAGTACTCCGACGGCTTCTTCAGGCCCGCCTATCCAAATCGTCTAAAGAGATTGATCATCCTCGCCGCGGTTCAGAACCTCTGGGACCGAGGCGAAGGCAACGGTTACGCGCTGCACGCGACCGATGACCCTCTGCCGGGAACGCCAAAACACCAAGTGCTTCTTGAGGCCGTTGTTGGGGATCACCAAGTGCCTCAAGTGGCGGCAGAGAATCTCGCGCGGACGGTTGGCGCCGTCGGGCGCAGGCCCGTCTACAGCAGCGGCCGCAGCTTCGACAAGGTTCCGTTTTGGGGAATTCGCAGCAAAGGCAAGAGCAGCGATTCGCGGCTCGTGATCTTTGATAGCGGTCCGATTCGCCAGTTCGAAGGCGCAACGATTGGCACGAATGTGCCACCACTTACAAATACGCCGCCGCGCGCGGGCCAAGACCCGCACGGCCTCTTTGACATCTCTCGTGGTCAACAGGCAGCGGATTTCTTTGACGGCCGCTTCACCGACGTCTGCCCGCTCCAGCAGGCTTGTCGCCTGTCGGTCTGGCCTTACTGACAGCAGCCTCCTGGCGCTGAGTTACTGGCCGGCAGCGGCGAGCTCTACAGGGATTCCGTTGAGCACCGCGGTGCCGGAGATCTCGTCGACGCGCTCCGTGTCCCCGAGCAGGTTCACGTTGGCGCCGGCGTGGGCGCTTGCAACGTTGATCTCTGTTCCCTCGCCGTCGTGGCCCCAGCCGTGGGGCACCGACACGACGCCGGGCATCATCGCCTCGCTGTGAACGGCGGTCAGCTCGATCGAGCCGCGCTTTGAGCTGAGCACGGCGCGCTGGCCGTCGGCGACGCCGCAGCGGGCGGCGTCATCAGGGTTGACGAGCACGGTGCAGCCTTCGGGGCCTGAGACCAGCTTTGGGACGTTGTGCATCCAAGAGTTGTTTGAGCGAAGTTGACGGCGGCCGATCAGCAGCAGCCCG
>CAJBIG010000143.1 GCA_903953065.1 uncultured Solirubrobacterales bacterium | reverse complement strand
GCCATCCGTGCCCTCTTGGGCAATACGCTTAACGGCCGCCTCGAGAATTTGATCGCGCATTGACACTTGTCAGGCGAGTTTAGTCCCCAACCGGAATGAGAACAGGATGACCGCAGCAGCCAACTCCCCAGCCCCCGCTGATGTCCTCAGCCTAAGCGAAGCCGAGCTTGAGCTTCAGGCTCGCGCGCGCAAGTTCGCCGACGAGATTCTTCAGCCGCTTGAGGTCGAAGCTGAGATGAACGACGGCCACCTTCCAGCAGACGCGCTGAAGAGAATCAAAGAGGAGTCGCTGGCGCGCAAGCTAAGCGGCGGACTTCACTCCGCCGAGCACGGAGGCAACAGTTGGAGCCACGTCGAGTGGTTCCTCGTCGAAGAGCAGCTTGGGCGGATCACGAACGCCGTCTCGTGGCACATGCCGACGGCCTACAACGTGCTGGCCCACGGTTCACCTGAGCAGATCGAGAAATACCTGCTGCCGGGGCTGCGCGGCGAGACGCATGACGCCTACGCGGTTACAGAGGAGCACGCCGGCTCCGACCCGTCGGGGATCACGACGACGGCCGTCAAAGATGGCGACGGTTGGACAATCAACGGCGAGAAGTGGTTCGTCACCTACGGCGACGTGGCCGCGGTCTTCATCGTGATGGCCAACGCAATCGTTGACGGCGAGCCGCAGGGCACGCTCTTCCTGATCGACGCCGACACAGATGGAATCGAAGTGGTCGACAACCCGCCGTTCACGCACACCTACCCGCACGGTCACCCGACGATTCGCTTCAACGACGTCAAGGTCGGCGACGACGCGATCATCGGCGGTCTCGGTGGCGGCGACAAGCTGCAGCAGGACTGGTTCTCAGAGGAGCGTCTTGGAATCGCAGCACGCTGCTCGGGCGCTATGACGCGGCTGATCGAGGAGACGACCGCGTGGGCGATTGAGCGCGAGCAGGGCGGCTCGCGGATCATTGATTACCAAGGAGTTTCGTTCCCACTCGCCGACTCGGCCGCCGACGTCGCCGCCGGCCGGCTGCTTGGCCTCTACACCGCGCGCCTTGCCGACGCCGGCGCCGACCCGAAGCTGATCCACGCAAAGTCATCGATGGCGAAGCTCTTCATGAGCGAGGCGGCGAACCGCTGCGCCGACCGCTGCCTGCAGATCTTCGGCGGACGCGGCTACATGCGCAGCAACGTTGCCGAGCGCTTCTGGCGCGAGCTTCGCGTTGATCGCATTTGGGAAGGCACGAGCGAAATTCAGCGGCTGATCATCGCGCGCTCGCTTGAGCGCCGCGGCGTTGAGCGAGTAATCAACTAGTGGACCTCAGCAGGCTCCTCGACCCGAAGTCGATCGCCGTCGTCGGCGCCAGTGAGCGCGCCGCCTCTTACGGCGGCGAGGCGCTGTTGAACCTCAAGCGGATCGATTACGGCGGCAAGGTTTACGCCGTTAATCCAGGACGCGACGAGGTTCATGGCTTCGACTGCTTCGCATCTCTGGCCGAGCTGCCTGAAGCGCCTGACGCAGTGATCGTCGCGATCCCTGCCGAGCATGTAGCGGCTGTGATTGAGCAGGCCGGCGCGCTCGGCTGCGGCGGCGCCGTCGTGTTCGCGGCCGGCTTCTCCGAATCGCGCGAGGGCGAGCAGCACGAGGCCGCGCTCGTCGCCGCAGCGGCCGCCCACGATCTGCCGGTCTGTGGCCCGAACGGCAATGGAATCGTCTCGATCGCTTCCAACTTCGCGCTTTGGGGTGACATGGTCGGGCCACGCGACGCGGGGCCGGTGGCGCTCGTGTCGCAGTCCGGAAACGTCGCCGTCAACGCGATCGCGTCGCGCCGAGGATTGCGGCTTCACACCGTCGTCTCCTG
>CAJBIG010000142.1 GCA_903953065.1 uncultured Solirubrobacterales bacterium | reverse complement strand
CGGCAGCGCGCCTGAACGTCGCGGTAGCCGCCGAAGCCGAGCCGCATGAAGGCGTAGTACTGCAGTAGAACCTGCGCGCCGGGGCGCGAGAAGTTGATCGCCAGCGTTGGCATCTCGCCTCCGAGGTAGCTGACCTTGAAAATCAGGTCTTCAGGCAGGTACTCGCGCTTGCGCCAGACAACCCAGCCAAGGCCTGGGTAGACAAGGCCGTACTTGTGGCCGCTGGTGTTGATCGAGTGGACGCGCTTGATGCGGAAATCCCACTCCAGATCGGGCTGAAGGAACGGTGCGATGAAGCCTCCGGAGGCCGCGTCGACGTGGATCGGGACGTTGAAGCCGGTCTTCTTCTCGATCTTGTCGAGCGCGGCAGCGATCTCCTTGACCGGTTCGTACATCCCGGTGTAGGTGACGCCCATGATCGCGACGAGGCCGATCGTGTTCTCATCGACGTACTTCTCGAGGTCATGGCCGTCGAGCGTCTTGTGCTCGAGCGAGATCGGCACGTAGCGCGGTTCGACGTCCCAATAGTTGGCGAACTTCTCCCAGACAACCTGAACGGCGCTGCTCATGATGATGTTCGGCTTCTCGGTTGACTTGCCCTCGGCGCGGCGCGCCTGCTGCCAGCGGCGCTTCAGCGCGAGGCCGCCGAGCATGCATGCCTCTGACGAGCCGATCGCCGAGGTGCCGATTGTTTTCTCAGGGTCGGGCGCGTTCCAAAGGTCGGCGACGATCTTCCAGCATCGATCCTCGATCTCTGCGGTTGCCGGGTACTCGTCCTTGTCGATCATGTTCTTGTCGAACGCTTCGCTGTAGAGCTTCGAGGCGTGCTCGTCCATCGTTGTGCTGACAAAGGTTGCGAGGTTGAGCCGGGCGTTGCCGTCGAGCATCGCTTCGTCGTGAACGATTTGGTAGGCCGCCTGAGGCAGCATCGGCTCGGGCGGAAGCTTGAACTTCGAGAAGTCGTCGCTGTCACCCGGGCGCGGGAAGACGGGGTCTACTGTGAGCTGCTGTGGGCTCTTCTTTGCCATCGTGTGCCTCTCTAATTGGTGCTGGTTTGGAAATCCTACTTACCAGCCGCGAGTCCCTGGCCCGCCCTTCAGTGGACCTTCGATCTCGTCTGTGACCCAGCCGCCGTAGAAATCGCCTTCCTGCGCGCGGACGACTTCATCATCGAGCAGGCAGCGGTCCATTCGCTCCGGATAAACGGCGACGTGGTCGGCTAGCTCGGCGTAAGCGTCGACCGGGCGAGGGTATGTCCAGGCAGCGGCCTCGGCAACCTTGCCGCCGGCGCTGACGTCGAGGTAATCGGCGACTCCCTTGAACTCGCAGAAAGTTGAGTTGGCGTCAGATGAGATCAAGGAACCGGCGACGAAGTCCTCGGCCGGAATGTAGATCACAGGCGGGTGGCTGGTTTCGAGAATCCGCAGCGCACGGCCGCTGTCGGCGATCAATTGGCCGCCAAATTCGACCTTCACGCGCCGCTTGCACGGCTCCAGCCGCGGTGGCCGCGGGTAGTCCCAAACGTTCTCGCTCATCGCTCCAAAAAGACTACGCGGCGGGCCTGCGGCGCGATCAGCGTCAGCTTGATTTAGAACCTGCGAGAATGGAGCGATGAGCACTGCCTACACCCCACCCAACCCAAACAAGCGCCGCAACGTGATGATCGCCGGCCTCGTCGCCGTCGTCGTAGTTGTGGCCGCCGTCCTAATTCTCGTCAGCTCCGGCGACAACAAGAACGAGAGCGCCGCGCCGGCCGCCAATGCGCCGCTCAGGGGACTCAAAGAGACGAATGCGATGCTCAAGGGGATCCCTCAAGACGGCAACGCGCTGGGCGAGAAGAACGCGCCGGTAACGATGATTGAGTACGCCGATTATCAGTGCCCGTTCTGCCGCGACTACGCGCTTGAGACGATGCCGATCTTGATCAACGACTACGTCCGCAGCGGCAAGTTGCGGATGGAGTTTGAGCCGCTGACGTTCATTGGTCCTGACTCTGAGACCGCGGCGCGCGCCGGCGTGGCTGCCGGCCAGCAGAACCTCGAATGGAACTACACCCATCTGTTCTTCTTCAACCAAGGCGAGGAGCGCAGCGGCTTCGTGACCGACGCGTTCATCGACAAGCTCTACGCCGGCGCCGGCGTCAACGCGGCCAAAGCGAACGCTTATCGCAAGACGCCCGCCGCCGCTGTGCCAATCGCCGAGGCCAGCGCCAATGCACAGAAATATGGTGTTGCTTCAACCCCGTCGTTCGTCGTCGGGCCGACCGGTGGCCCCTACACGAAGCTTGAGGTTGAGATCAGCAACCCCGACGCCTTCAAGGCAGCGTTTGACGCGCTGCTGAAGTAAGCAGCGAGTGCTCGACCGGCGTCTTTATCGAACCGCGCTCGTCTTGACGATCGTTGGGATCGCGATCGCCGCCTACCTGACCTACGTTCATTACGCCGGGATTGAGCCCGCCTGCAGTACGGGCGGCTGCGAGGTAGTTCAGACCAGCGAGTGGGCTGATGTCTACGGGGTACCGGTGGCGCTGATCGGTCTGCTCGGCTACATCGGCATTCTCGCTTCGCTGCTGGCTTTGCGAGGCGATGCGCAGCTCTTCGTCAGTGCTGCTCTGAGCCTCGTTGGCTTCGCATACAGCGGCTACCTCACCTACCAAGAACTGTTCACAATCAAGGCGATCTGCCAGTGGTGCGTGGCCAGCGCCGTGGTCTTGACCCTGCTCGCGATCGTCACACTCTGGCGCCTCCTTGCCAGCGTCGGCAAGCCGATGGAGGGAGCAGATGCCGGCTGACAGCTTCGGCGCCCGCTCAACGCTTGAAGTTGCTGGCCTCGAGCTGGAGATCTTCCGGGTTGACGCGCTTGCTGAGCGCTTTGATATCGCCCACCTACCTTTCTCGCTGAAGATTCTGCTCGAGAATCTGCTTCGCAACGAAGGCAAGGGCGACGTCACTGCCGCCGACGTTGAGGCTCTCGCCGGCTGGGACGCCGCCGCCGATCCGAGCGTTGAGATCGCGTTCAGCCCGGCGCGGGTCCTGATGCAGGACTTCACCGGAGTCCCTTCGGTTGTAGACCTTGCTGCGATGCGGGACGCAGTCGTCGAACTTGGCGGCGATCCCGCCGCAATCGAGCCGCTGGTGCCAGCCGAACTTGTGATCGACCACTCGGTTCAGGTCGATTCATTCGGCGCTGCCGATTCGTTCGCGATTAACGCTCAGCGCGAGTTTGAGCGCAACGGCGAGCGCTACAAGTTCCTTCGCT
>CAJBIG010000141.1 GCA_903953065.1 uncultured Solirubrobacterales bacterium | reverse complement strand
GCCGCGCCGGGGGTTCAGATCAGCGTCGACACGATGAAGGTCGCCGTCGCCGCCGCTGCACTTGAGGCCGGCGCTAGCTACATCAACGACGTCAGCGCCTTTAGCCACGAGCCAGAGATGGCGCAGCTGGTCGCTGAGGCCGGCTGCGACTGCTGCCTGATGCACATGCTCGGCTCGCCGCAGACGATGCAGGAGAACCCGCAGTACGACGATGTTGTCGCTGAGGTCTGTGCCTTCCTCACCGCGCGCGCCGAAATCGCTCTGGACGCCGGTGTTCGGCGCGAACAGATCGCCGTCGATCCGGGGATCGGCTTCGGTAAGACGCTCGAACACAACCTCGATCTGCTGGCCAACCTCGATGCCGTCGCGGCGCTCGGATATCCGGTTGTGATCGGTCTCTCGCGCAAGCGTTTCCTTGGAGAGCTGACCGGAACCGAGCGGCCCGAACAGCGAGTTGCGGCGACCGTTGCCGCCAATGTGCTGGCCTTTGAGCGCGGGGCCAGCCTCTTCCGCGTCCACGACGTGCGAGCAACCGTCGACGGCTTAAAGCTCGCTAGTGCTACGTTGGCGCGCGATGGACGCTGACGAGGAGCACGAGGAGAACGAGGAGTTCGACGAGGAATTCGGCGAGCGCAGCACCGAGCTGGCAGCTACCAGCATTGAGGTCACCGGTCTCTCGCTTTATACCCATCACGGCGTCAGTGACGCCGAGCAAGAGATCGGCCAGCGGCTTGTCTTCGACCTTCGCTTCGACGTCGGTGCCTGCGACGCAACGGTCACAGACCGCGTTGAGGACACCGTTGACTACGGCCGCGTCTGCGAGTTCATTGCGCTCGTCGCCCAGCGCCGCTCCTACCGCACCCTCGAGGCGCTCTGCACCGAGGTCGCCAACCAGCTGCTCGATGAGTTCGACGCGCGCGAAGTATGGGTCAAGGCAACGAAGCCGGAGCCACCGATCGCGCTCGCCGTCGAGTCGGTCTCGGTTGAGGTTTGGCACAGCGCGGCAGGCCGATGAGCACTCCGTTTGAACTGGCAACCGCGGTCGAGTCGCTTGGCGAAGGCCGGTTCAGCGCGCTCTGTGACGTCGATTGGTCGGCTCCGCGCGGCCCCAACGGCGGCTACCTGGCAGCGATCATGATCCGTGCGATGGCCGCCGAGCTTGGCGACAACGAGCGTGAGGCGCGCTCGATCACGCTCCACTACTTAAGCCCGCCGGTCGCAGGCCCGATGAAGATCGAGGTCAAGGTCGAGCGCTCGGGGCGGACGCTGACGACGCTCAGCGCGCGGCTCGAGCAGGACGGCAAGTGCTGTCTGCTGGCGCTAGGCGCCTTTGCCGGCCAATTCTCCGACAAGCGGCCGTTCGTCGCCGAGGCGCCGAAGGCCCGCGCCGCCGACCAGATCGAGCCGATTCCGGTCGTAGAGCAGATGCCGCCGATTGCGCACCAGGTTGAGATGCGGCCCGCTCTGGGCGCACTGCCGTTCAGCGGTTCCGACGAGGCGATCAGCGGCGGCTGGATGCGGCTGAACGAGCCGCAGCGGCTCGACTCGGCGGCGCTTGCGCTTTACTGCGACGCTTGGCTGCCGGCGGTTTTCACGCGTCTGACCGAGCCGGTCGGCGCGCCTACCGTTGACCTGACAATTCATTTCCGCGATCCGCACGCCGCGCTCGAAATTGACCCCGCCGAGTCGGTCCTCGGCGTGTTCCGCTGCAGCACGGCGATCGAGGGCTTCGTCGAAGAGGACGGCGAGATCTGGTCGGCCGACGGCAGGCTGCTGGCCCAGAGCCGTCAGCTGGCCTTGCTCGTCGAGCCGAAGTAACGATGACGGCTGCGCAGATCGGCTATCTCGGCCTCGGCTCCAACGTCGGCGGCCGCCGCGAGAATCTTCAGGCCGCCGTAGACGCGATGCCTGCCCGTGGCATCTCGGTGCTGGCCTCGTCATCGACCTATGACACCGAGCCGGTCGGCCTCGTGCTAGATCAGCCCTCGTTTCTCAACGCCTGCGTGCGGATCAGCACCGACCTCGGCCCCGAAGGGTTGCTCGATGCCTGCAAGGAGATTGAAGCGGCGCTCGGCCGCGACCTTGAGGGTGGCGTCCGCCACGGGCCGCGCCCGATCGACGTTGATCTCCTGCTGCTCGGGGATCTCGTCTACGAGAGCGAGCGGCTCACCCTGCCGCACGCCGAAACCACCTCGCGCCGCTTCGTCTTGATCCCGCTGCTGGAGCTCGATTTCGACCTTCGAGCCCCTGACGGCTCGCCGCTCTCGGAGGCGCTCGTAGCGCTCGGTTTCGACGAGGGAGTGACACGCGAAGGTGCGGCTCTGGCCGTTCCGGCGCAGTAACTTTTTAAAGGCTGTCAGACTGCGACTTGACGATGTTGATCACGACCCCGCTCGCGGCCTTCGGCTCCAACCCACTAGCGATCGTCGCGATCATTTTGATCGTCGGTGCATTGCTGCTCGTTGACCTGCTGGTCTTCGCGCGCGGCCGTCAGCCTGGCCACAAAGAGGCGATCATCTGGAGCATCGGCTGGTTGATCCTCGGGCTGCTTGCGACGATCCCCATAATCCTGCTTTCGAGCCCCGCCGACGGTGTCAACTACGTCACGAGATGATACGACAAATGTTTTTGCGGATGTTTATAGGTGCGGTTTTGATGATTCCGATGGTGGGTTGGAATAGCGTCGGGCAGGACCGCGTACAGCCGTCCGGCCTGCCTGAACCG
>CAJBIG010000140.1 GCA_903953065.1 uncultured Solirubrobacterales bacterium | reverse complement strand
TCTCGACCGCGACGCCGTGGCCTACCAGGGAAATTGGTTTCCCCATCGGCTGCGCGAGGGCACCGAAGATGAAATCTTCTTCGCCGGCGACAGCGCCGGCCATTGCTTTCCGCTCTCAGGCGAAGGTATTCGCACAGCGTTTTACTTCGGAATTGCCTGTGGTCGCGAGCTGCGGGCTGTATTAGATGGGCGCAGTGATCGCGCCGCAGCACTGGTCTCGTACGAGCGTTTCAACGCGGCGCACAAACGCCCGTTCGCGATTGCGCTGGCGCTGCAGCGGCTGATTCCCGCGCTGCCGCCGCGGCTGCTGACGGTGGTTCTCTCGCTCATCGGTAATCAGCGAATCGTCAATCGCGCCTTCGGTTGGTACCTGGACCAGGCCGCCCCGCAGTTCGTTGGTTCGGTCCCGGCCGCGGCGTCGCGCGAGCCGCGAGCGCTCGCGGGTGCTCGCCGATGATCGGCGCGGAAAACCCGCTGACGCTGGAGCCTTCGCTCGAGGATGCTCAGCGGCTGGCGGCCGATTACACGCTGATCCCGGTGCGTCACGAATTCATCGACGATTGCGAAACGCCGGTCTCGGCCTTTCTGAAGCTGCGCGCCGCAGCGCCTTCGGAGCCGGCATTCCTGCTCGAATCTGCCGAGCAGGGCCAACGTATGGGCCGCTACAGCTTTATTGGGATTCGACCCCGGCAAACGCTGCGCTGGAACCTTGCCGACGGGGGAGATCCATACAAGATCGCCGCCGGAATGCTCGACGGCCTTAGTCAGGCACCGCTAGACCATCTGCCGCCATTTGCAGGAGGGCTGGTCGGCTACTTCGGTTACGACTTGGTCCGCACCGTTGAGCCGCTTGGCGAGCCAAACGTCGATCAGCTCGGGCTGCCCGACATGGCGCTGATGCGCAGCGACGTGCTCGTCGTCTTCGATCATCTCCGCCACACGCTGACGATTCTGGTCAACGCAGTCGCCCAGGGCGGTCTCTTGAGCGAAGCCAGCTACGCCGAAGCGGCCGCGACGATCGGTGAAGTCCGCGTAATGCTCGCCGGACCGCTGCCGCCCCCGAAGCCCTCCGGGCCTTTACGTGAGGCGCCCAAATTCGAGTCGAACTTCACGCGTGAGGAGTTTGAGTCGGTGGTCGCCAAGATCGTCGACTACATCCATGCCGGCGACGCCTTCCAAGTTGTTCCATCTCAGCGCTGGACGGCGGAGCTTGAGGTTGATCCATTTTCGATCTATCGCGGGTTGCGCGTCGTGAACCCGAGCCCCTACATGTACTTCCTTGAGTTCGGCGATTTTCAAGTAGTTGGTGCGAGCCCCGAACCGCTTTTGACGGTCAACGGTCGCTCTGCCTCAACGCGCCCGATCGCCGGAACGCGCCCGCGCGGCGCTACTGCGGCAGAGGATCTCGAGCTCGCGAACGGTCTACTCGCCGACGAGAAGGAACGAGCCGAGCACGTGATGCTGGTAGATCTCGGCCGTAATGACCTCGGCCGTGTCTGCGAGTACGGGTCGGTTGTCGTTGACTCGCTAATGCAGGTTGAGAGCTACTCGCACGTGATGCACATTGTCTCCTCGGTCTCCGGAACCCTTCGGCCTGAGGTCGGCGCGCTCGATGCACTGCGCGCGATCCTTCCCGCCGGCACGCTCTCCGGAGCGCCGAAGGTCCGTGCAATGCAGATCATCGACGAGGTTGAGCCGGTCAAGCGAGGCGGCTATGGCGGGGCGATCGGGTACCTCAGCTACGCCGGCGACTTGGACACCTGTATTCACATCCGCACGGTCGTATGCCGTGACGGCAAGGTGCACGTGCAGGCAGGTGGAGGCACGGTTGCCGACGCGAGCCCGCAGTACGAATACGAGGAGTCGGTCAACAAGGCGAAGGCCGTGATCGGCGCGATCGAGATGGCAACGAACCAGCCGGGCTGGTGGTAGGTATGAGAACACTGGTCATCGACAACTACGACTCCTTCACCTACAACCTCGTCCAGTACCTCGGTGAGCTCGGCGCTGAGATTGAGGTCGTCCGCAACGACCGTGCGACGGTTGCCGAACTGCTGGCCACGGCGCCCGAACGCGTAGTCATCTCGCCGGGCCCATGTACCCCCGATGACGCCGGCATCACGCTCGAAGCGGCGCGCCGCTTCCCCGAGGCGGGAATCCCAACCCTCGGCGTCTGTCTTGGTCACCAGGCGCTGGTTCAGGCGTTTGGTGGCAGCGTCGTGCGCCACGAGCCGGTTCATGGCAAGCGAACAACGATCGAGCACGATGGCAAGACGCTCTTTAGCGGACTTCCATCGCCGCTCACCGTCGGCCGCTACCACTCGCTGATTGCGGCCGACGCCGACCTGCCTGAGTGCTTTGAGGTCTCGGCGCGCGGAGATGGACTCGTGATGGCCGTCCGCCACCGCGAGATGCCAGCCGAAGGGGTTCAGTTTCATCCCGAGTCGGTGCTGACCGAGGACGGGCTCAGGATCGTTGGCAACTTTCTCAGCGGGGCGGGCCGCTGATGGCACTGTCGGCGCTTGAGTTGGCAAACGAGGCTGTTGCTGCGAAGCAGGACCTAACGCAGGACCAGGCCGCAGCTGCGCTTGCCGTGATCATGGCCGGAGAGGCCAGCGATTCGGAGATTTCGGCACTGCTGTTGGGGCTCCGCGAGAAGGGCGAGACGGTCGAAGAGCTCGCCGGGCTGGCAGAGACGATGCGCTCCCTTGCAACCGAGGTCAGGCCGCAGCACCACGACCTGCTCGACACCTGCGGAACCGGCGGCGGCCGTCGG
>CAJBIG010000139.1 GCA_903953065.1 uncultured Solirubrobacterales bacterium | reverse complement strand
GGCGCAATCTCGGTCTGGTGGTACTGCTTCCGCGAGCGCGAAACGCTGCTCGACCTCTTCGAGATGTCATCGGGCCAGCGGATGCACACCCGCTACTTCCAGATCGGCGGCGTGATCGAGGACATTCCTGAAGGCTGGATCGAACAGGTGCGCAAGTTCTGCGCGATCATGCCCGAGCGCGCCGACATCTACGGCGACCTCTTGAACAAGAACGAAATCTTCCTCCAGCGCCAGCGCGACGTCTGCCCGCTGCCGGCCGAAACGCTGCGTGAGTATGGCGTCACCGGGCCGCTGCTGCGGGCCGCCGGCGACCCGTGGGATCTGCGCAAGACGATGCCTTACAGCTCCTATGAAGACTTCGACTTCCAGATTCCGATCGGCACAAAGGGTGACAATTACGACCGCTATGAGGTTCGCTTGGCGGAGGTAAAAGAGTCGGTCAAGATCATCATCCAGGCTCTCGACAACCTCCCCGAAGGACCGACGATTACCGAGGACCGCAAGATCGCGCTGCCGCCGCGCCATGAGCTGGCGACCTCGATGGAAGCGCTGATCCATCACTTCAAGCTTGTAACTGAAGGGATGCGCGTGCCTGAAGGTGAGGCCTACTACGCGATCGAGGGCGCCCGCGGCGAACTTGGCTGCTTCGTGCGCTCCGACGGATCAAGCAAGCCGGCCCGCGTTCACATGCGCGACCCAAGCCTCGTCAACATGCAGGCCGCGCCGGCAGCCACCGAAGGCTGGCTGATCGCCGACATGCTCGCAACGGTCGCGATGTTCGATCCGATCATCGGCGGAGTTGATCGCTGATGGCTGAAGTCAAACGCTTCACGCACGATTCAAGGATCCCCGGCTGGGACCGAGCCGCCGACCTCGATAAAGAGCCGGCCGTTGTTCCCGACGCCGCGACGACCGAAGTGCCGCCCGAGCTGCGGGCGGCGATTGAGGACGGGATGCGCCGCTTCCCGGTTGGCGACTCGGCCTTCATTCCCGCTCTCTACGCAGTTCAGGAGCATTACGGCTGGTGCCCGCCGGAAGGGATTGAGCAGGCCGCCGCTGTGCTCGATCGCACGCCGGCAGCGCTGACAGCCGTCGCAACCTTCTACGACATGTTCCAAATGGAGCCGCTTGGTCGCAAGTCGGTTTACGTCTGCACCAACATCTCCTGCTCGCTCTGCGGCGCCGACGAACTGCTCGAAGCGCTCGAAGGCGAGCTTGGTGAGGACCCCGACGTGAATGTCCGCGGCTTCGAGTGCCTCGGCGCCTGCGACATCGCGCCGATGGCTTCCGTCAACGGCATCTACGTAGGACCGATCCCGCTCAGCGAGGTACCTGAGCTTGCACGCCAAATCCGTCAGGGCGACGACCCGCTGCCGGAACGGCAGCTGCTGAAGCGCCCTAGCGCCGACCCAAAGGTGGCTGAGAAGTGACCGACACACTGCTCTTTACGAACATTGACGAGCCCGGCCTAAACACGATCGACGTGTACCTGGCACGCGGCGGCTACAAGCAGCTTGAGCGGGCGCTGAAGATGAAGCGCGAAGACTTGATCACCGAGCTGAGCGGCTCAGGGCTGCGCGGCCGCGGCGGCGCCGGCTTCCCGATGGGCAAGAAGGCCTCGTTCATTCCGAAGGGCGACATGCAGAAGTACGTTGTCTGCAACGCCGACGAATCGGAGCCGGGCACGTTCAAGGACCGCGAGCTGATTCAGAAGAACCCGCATCAGCTGATCGAAGGCGTGATCATCGCCGCCTTCGCCGTCGACGCGACGATCACCTACATCTACATCCGCGGCGAGTACGAACAGCAGGCCGACATTCTTGACGCCGCAATCGCTGAGGCCCGCGAGCGCGGCATCCTTGGCGAGAACATCTTTGGTTCCGGCTTCAACGTTCAGCTCGAGCTGGCGCGCGGCGCCGGCGCTTACATCTGCGGCGAGGAGACGGGCCTGCTCGACTCGCTCGAAGGCAAGCGCGGCAACCCGCGTCTGAAGCCGCCGTTCCCGGCCAACGAAGGACTCTTCAACGGACCGACGCTGATCAACAACGTTGAGACGCTCTCGGCGATCCCGAGCATCATCGAACTCGGCGCCGAAGGCTATGCAGCGATCGGCGTGAAGGACTCGGCAGGCACGAAGCTGATCTCGGTCAGCGGCAACGTTGAGCGCCCCGGCAACTACGAGGTGGCGCTGGGCACGTCGAGCCGCGAGATCATCTATGGCCTTGCCGGCGGCCCCGTCGACGGGCGCAAGATCAAGTGCTGGTTCCCCGGCGGCTCCAGCACGCCGGTCTTGACCGCAGACGATCTTGATGTCGATTACGACTACGACTCGCTCGAAGCTGCCGGTTCGATGCTCGGCTCGGGCGCAATCATCGTCGTCGACGAAACACAGTCGATCGTGGAGCTGGCCTACAAGCTGGCGAAGTTCTACTCGCACGAATCGTGCGGCAAGTGCACCCCCTGCCGCGAGGGGACGCGCTGGACCTTCCACATGGTTGAGCGGATCAAGGAGGGCACGGCGACGCCGATGGACCTCGACATCATGGCCGCTGTTCAAGACCAGATCACCGGCCACTGCCTCTGCGTGCTCGGCGACGCGATGGCGATGCCGATCGGTTCGCTGATCGCCAAGTTCCGTGACGAGTTTGAATCCGAGATCGAGGTCAACCGCAACGAGCGCGAACGCAAACTCGCAGCCGAGTTCGCCGCCGCCGAAGTTGAGATCGAGGGCATCAGCGCGTAATGCCCCGGCCGGTCGAAAAGCTCGTCAGCCTGACGATCAACGGCAATGAAGTTCAGGCCCCGGCGGGGATGATGTTGGCCGACGCCGCGCTCAAGTACGGCGACGTTGAGATTCCCGTCTTCTGTTACGACGCCAAGATCGGCCCGCCGGTCGGCGCCTGCCGGATGTGCCTAGTTGAGATCGAAGGAATTCCGAAGATGCAGGCTGGCTGTTCGGTCGCCGTCACCGACGGAATGGTCGTCCACACCGACACGCCGACCGTCAAAGCAGCGCAGGAAGCGGTGCTGGAGTTCATCCTGATCAACCACCCGCTCGACT
>CAJBIG010000138.1 GCA_903953065.1 uncultured Solirubrobacterales bacterium | reverse complement strand
GGCGGCAGGGCTGCGCCGCGCAATGAGCCGCAAACGTTCGGCTGAGGCGATCGAATCGCACCGCCGCGGCTTCATCGAGGGAGCGATGGCGCGCTGGCCCGACGTAGACGAAACGCAGGCCGCCGAGGTCTTCGAAATGGTCGCCGGCTTTGCCGGTTTCGGCTTCCCCAAAGCGCACGCCGCCGCCTTCGGCCTGCTCGCCTACCAGTCGACCTGGCTGCGAGTTCATTACGGCCCCGAGCTGCTGGCGGCGCTGCTCGACGAGCAGCCGATGGGCTTCTACCCGCCAGATTCTCTCGTTCACGAAGCGCAGCGCCGCGGCACAACCGTGCTGGCGCCAGACCTCAACGAAAGCGCGCTCGGCTGCCTGATCGACGAGCAAGGCGCTTTGCGGCTCGGCCTGCGCCACGTTCGTGGCGTGCGCAAAGAGCAGCTTGAAGAACTGATCGAGGAGCGCAGCGCAAACGGGCCGTTCGCTTCGCTTAGCGACCTGAACGCCCGCGCCGGCGGCGCGCGCTCATCGCTTGAAGCGCTGGCCTGGGCCGGGGCGTGCGACCGGCTGGCCAGCGCCACCGCCGAGGGTGGGCAGCAGCGTCCGGGGCTGGCGCGCCGCGCCGTGCTCTGGCAGCTTGGAATCGGCGCGCCCGCCCCGGCGAGCAAAGCGCAGCTCTCGCTCGGCTTCGATCTCCCTGCCGCGCCGGCGCTCGATCCGCTGACCGCATGGCAGACGATGCTCGCCGACTATGCCGCGACCGGCCTGACTACCGGTAGCCATCCGTTGGAGCTGATGCGCCCAGATCTGGAGAAGCGAGGCGCACTGCCCAGCGCCGCGCTGGAGCGGGCTACACACCGCAGTCGCGTTTGCGTAGGCGGTCTCGTTGTCGCGCGCCAGCGCCCCGGTACTGCCAGCGGCGTCTGTTTCGTGCTGCTCGAAGACGAGCAGGGGACGATCAACCTCGTCCTAAAGCCACAGGTTTATGAGCGCTTCCGCCTGACGGTTAGGACTGAGCCGCTGGTGTTTGCCGAAGGAATCCTCGAGCGCCACGCCAGCGCCGGCGGCACCGTAAACCTGCTCGTTGATCGGATTGAGGCGCTTGAGCCCGGTGGCGCGCAGCTGGCTGAGATCGGTGAGCTTGTAAACGGCGACTTCCGCGCCGTCGCGCCGGCCGTTATGTCGTTCGCTCAGGGACGCCGCCGCTAACGCGTCTGCGCGCCCAGTAGCGGCTGCGAGCGGGCGTGTCGTGCGCGGCTGCGTGTATCTTTTGTTCTGATGCTTGCCGTCTCCATATTCATCGCAATCTTCGTGATCATCGCGTTCGCGGTCTTCGCTGCCGCCTTCTCGGCGAACCGCAGCGCCAAGGCTTCCGGCGACTCTGGTGGGACGAAGCTGTTTTACGTCGGTATCGCAGTCTGCGTCGTTGGCATTGGCCTTGCAATCCCCGCCGTGCTCACGGTCAACAACGGCACGAAGACGGCGTTCGACGCGAGCGGCGGCGTCGTCCTGACCGCAGACCAAGAGAACGGGCGTGTTCTGTTCGCTCAGAACTGCTCCACCTGCCACACACTCCAGGCATCCGGCGCGGTCGGCCAGACCGGCCCCAACCTTGACATGATGGTTCCGCCTGAAGCGCTGACTCTGAACGCAATTCAGATCGGTCGTGCGCGCGGCGCCGGCAACATGCCCGCCGGGCTGGTCACAGGCAGTCAAGCCAAGGACGTCGCCAGCTACGTAAACGCGGTTGCAGGCCAGGCCATGGTTGCAGGCGAGAACGACTCCGCTTCAACTCGTTAACGCAGCGTTTCGTGCAGAAGTGGCGGGTTCTTGCCCGCTCGCGCTACCGTGGCGAACGTACATACCGCTGAGTTCCCAGCCGTCCTAACGGCGCTGGGGAGCGGGGGACCCAACAGTCGGGGCGAATCGCCGGTCATTTCGGCGTAGCGCAGCTCTTTCAGCGCGAGCCCGTCAGCTAACCCCGTAAGCACAAGAGAGAGGCTCGACGAGCGATGTCAACAGAGATCAGTTCCCCATGGTGGTCAGAGGTAGAGCACTTGCGCCCGCAGCGCGAGCAAGAAGGGTTCGTAGAAGCCGCCGCGCCGCTCCAGCGCGAGCCGCTCAGGCGCCTGCCCGTAGTTCGTCGCCCTGGCGCGCCGAAGGCTCGGGCGCTGATCGAGCAGCGCCGCAGCCGCACGTCGCAGCGGCCTCTGCCGAGTACCCCGGCGCCAAAGAGCTCGCTGATACTTCGCCGGCCCGACCGAATTGCGGCTTGGGCCGTAATGCTCGGATTGGTGCTCGTTCTCACTGCCGCTGTCAGTGCCAGCGCCGCGCCGCTGACAAAGCTTGGCGATCGCACGTTGAAGAAGCCGATGAACGGTCACGACGTCAAGGTGATGCAGGGCAAGCTGCGCAAAATGAATTTGCTTCAGGTGGCACCAACAGGCCACTTCGGTTCGCTTACCTACGCCGCCGTGCGCCGCTACCAGCGCACGCGCTGCCTCACCGTTGACGGTGTCGCCGGCCCATCAACGATTGCGGCGCTGAGGTCGGGCAAGCGCTCCTGCACATCGAAGCGTCCTTCGGGCGGGAGCCGTGGCAATAGCGGCGGGATCAAACGCACCCGCGTCGTCACCTGGTATGGCCCCGGTTGGTACGGCCGCAGAACAGCCTGCGGCAACACGCTCACGAGCCGCCTTTATGGCGTCGCGCACAAGACACTGCCTTGCGGAACGGTCGTCTACTTCCGTTTCCGCGGCCGCACGGTCAGGACAAAGGTTGTCGACCGCGGCCCTTACGCCGCCGGCGTTCACTTTGATCTCACATGGGCAGCAGCGCGCAAGCTCGGTGTGATCAGCATTGGCCGCGCAACGGTGCGCGCAAGCCGCTGACCAAAACGCCCGGATTTGCTCTGCGGCGCTAGGGTCGTTTGATGGCCGATTCGCCGACCACCTCGGGGGACGTAAAGGCGCTCTGCGCCGAGCGTGACATCCGTTTCATCCGTCTTTGGTTCACCGACATTCTCGGTCAGCTGAAGTCGTTCTCAGTCGGCGTTGACGAGCTCGACGACGCCTTTGAAGGCGGCATGGGATTCGACGGCTCTTCGATCACCGGCTTCAACGCGATCGAAGAATCGGACATGATCGCGATGCCTGACCCTTCAACCTTCGCCGTGCTGCCGTGGCGGCCCGACGAGCAGGGCGTTGCGCGGATGTTCTGCGACATTCAAACGCCTGAACGAACCCCTTACGAAGGCGACCCGCGCCAAGTGCTCCGTCGCGCAATTGCGCGGATGGAGGGAATGGGTTTCGACACCTTCAACGTCGGCCCGGAGCTCGAGTACTACCTGTTCAAGGATTCAAAAGGAACAGAGGTGCTCGACCAGGGCGGCTACTTCGACCTGACGACGCTCGACGCCGGCTCAGACGTGCGCCGCGAGACCGTTCTCGCGCTCGAGCAGCTCGGGATTCACGTCGAGTACAGCCATCACGAGGTCGGCCCGAGCCAGCACGAAGTCGACATGCGCTACGCGTCGGCCTTGAAGATGGCCGACGACTGCATGACCTACCGCATCACGGTCAAGGAGTACGCAATGAAGTACGGCTGGCATGCGACCTTCATGCCCAAGCCGCTCTTCGGTGAGAACGGCTCCGGCATGCACACCCATCTTTCGCTCTTCAAGGACGGCCGCAACGCCTTCTACGACGAGAACGATCCCTACTTCCTCAGCGGCGTCGGCAAGGCATTCATCGCCGGCCAGCTCCGCCATGCGCGGGAGATGAGCGCGGTCTTCGCCCAGTGGGTCAACTCGTACAAGCGGCTCGTTCCCGGCTATGAAGCTCCTGTCTACGTTGCCTGGTCGCGCCGCAACCGCTCGGCGCTCGTGCGTGTGCCGCTCTACCACCCAGGCAAGGAGATGGCTACGCGGATGGAGCTGCGCTGCCCGGACCCCGCCTGCAATCCGTACCTAACCTTTGCCGTTCTGCTGCAGGCCGGCCTTGAAGGGATCGAGCAGGGGTACGAGCTGCCGGAGCCAATGGAGCAGAACCTTTATCACCTGTCTCCGGAAGATCGTCAGCGGATGGGAATTGAGCAGCTGCCGGAGAGTCTTGGCGAAGCAGTAGAACTTGCT
>CAJBIG010000137.1 GCA_903953065.1 uncultured Solirubrobacterales bacterium | reverse complement strand
GATAACTCACGCTTCGCGGGCTGGAGCGGAGACTGCAGCGGCCGCGCACCGACCTGCACCGTGAAGATGAGCAGGGCCGAATCGGTCACCGCGAGCTTCGAGGTGCTTCCGCCGGCGAGCCATGAGCTCAGCGTGAAGCGTTCCGGAGCGGGAGTAGGCGAGGTCACTTCGATGCCGGCAGGCATCAGCTGCGGCAATGACTGCGTTCAGGGATTCACTGAAGGGACAGCGGTGACGCTGACCCCTACCCCCGACGACGAATCACGCTTCACCGGCTGGAGCGGTGCCTGTGCGGGAGAGCATGCCTGCACTGTGCTGATGACCGAAGCTCGCGCGGTGACCGCCAACTTCGAACCGCTCCCCCCTTCCACCTATCAGCTGCGAGTCGCAAACCTTGGAACCGGGATTGGAACAGTTAAGTCCGACCCAACCGGCATCGATTGCGGCACCGACTGCGTGCAGGGCTTCACCGCTGGGTCGCTGATAACGCTCACCGCAACGCCCGCCGACGGCTCGTCCTTCGCGCGCTGGGGCGGCGCCTGCAGCGGGACAGGGCCTTGCGTCGTCGAGATGGACCAGGCGCGCAGCGTTACCGCCACGTTCCAGGCATTGCCTCCCGAGCGATTCAACCTCAACGTCCAGCCAACGGGAACAGGCGCAGGGCTGGTTACCTCAGAGCCCGCCGGAATCTACTGCGGCCCGGACTGCCGCCAGGCATTCACTGCCGGCACCACTGTCGCGTTGCAGGCGACGCCGGATGACAGCTCCGATTTCACCGGTTGGGGTGGATCCTGCAGCGGGACGCAGGAGATCTGCACCGTCACGATGAGTCAGGTTCGAAACGTGACAGCCGGGTTTGACGATCTGCCGGTCACGAGCAAAGTGCTGAGCGTCTCCACTGCTGGGTCGGGAGCCGGCAAAGTCAGGTCGGACCCCGCTGGAATCGATTGCGGCGGCGACTGCCGCCAGGGCTTCCCGCAGGGCGCCAACGTGACGCTGGCCGCGACCCCTGACGACAACTCCAGCTTCAGCGGCTGGAGCGGCGCCTGCAGCGGCGCTTCCGAGACCTGCACCGTAACGATGGACGAAGCGCGTGACGTTGCCGCCAGCTTCGAAACGCTTCCCGCCGACGCGTTCCTACTGACTGTCGACGCGAGTGATACCGGCTTTGGCAGCGTCGTCTCTAGCCCGGCTGGAATCCGCTGCGGCAGCGACTGCGTACAAAAGTTTGCTGCCAACTCGACGGTCACTCTGACCAGCGACGCGCTTCCAGATGGAAGCTTCGACGGCTGGAGCGGCGCCTGCGCGGGAGGCCTTTTCAGGTGTTCTGTGACGATGTCAAGAGCAATCACGGTAGGCGCCGCATTCGTTGCCAACAACCGTTTCGTGGTTGACTCGACGAAGCGAGCGAAGACCGCGGTCCAGACGCGCGTGACGGTCCCCGGCGCTGGGCGGATGACTCAAACGGGAACGCGAACCGCTTTGAATGGGCTGACGGTTCGAGCCTGCTCTGGGTCGAAGCTGCTCACCCGCGCAGGCTCGTTCACGCTGAGCTGCAAACTGTCGACCTCAACAATTCGGCGCCTGCGCAAGCACTCGGTAAGAGTCCGTCTCTCGACGACCTACAACCCTGATGAGAGCGGCTCGTTGCGAACGATCACCCGGACGATTCGCTTGCCGGCACGCGGCTCTGGCGTCAACGGCTAGCGCAGCGACAAACCTCCGGTTGAGACAGCAGCCAGGCAGACCCGCGATTGGGCCCGCCCGGCCGATCCAGCCCTTAAGCTCTACTCAGCAATCGTCTGACCGTCCGGGTAGCAGTTGCCGGTTGCGGCG
>CAJBIG010000136.1 GCA_903953065.1 uncultured Solirubrobacterales bacterium | reverse complement strand
GTGCCGCGCCGGTGATCATGTTCTTCACATAATCGGCGTGGCCCGGACAGTCAACGTGGGCGTAATGGCGGTTCTCGGTCTCGTATTCAACGTGTGAGGTCGAGATCGTAATCCCGCGTTCCTTCTCCTCAGGGGCGTTGTCGATCTCCGTGAAGCTCTTGGCTTCACCGCCGGACTTTTCAGCCAACACCGTGGTGATGGCTGCGGTCAACGTGGTCTTGCCATGGTCGATATGACCAATGGTTCCGACGTTCACGTGGGGTTTGTCGCGTTCGAACTTCTCCTTGGACACCGCGTTTGCTCCTGTCTGTCTGTCGAATAGGCCCCGATGACCGTTTCCGGACGACCAGGGAAATCTACCTAAATACCGCCGCTGACGCGTTTACGCAGCGACTACCTCGCCCGTCCTGTTCTCGACGATCTTCTCGGCGATGTTCGGGGGAACCTCTTCGTAACGTTCAAATTGCATCGTATAAGTAGCGCGGCCCTGGGTTGCAGAGCGCAAGTCAGTTGCGTAACCGAACATCTCGGAGAGCGGCGCGTAGGCGTCAACAACCTGTGCGTTGCCTCGTGGCTCCATCCCCTCGACGCGGCCGCGACGACGGTTGAGGTCGCCGATCACGTCGCCCATGAACTCTTCGGGCGTCACTACTTCAACCTTGAAGATTGGCTCCAGCAGTACCGGCTTGGCGCGGCGAGCGGCCTCTTTGAAGGCGATCGAGCCGGCGACCTTGAAGGCGATCTCTGAAGAGTCGGTGTCGTGGTACTTGCCGTCGGTCAACGTGACGCGGATGTCGACCATCGGGTAGCCGGCCTTGACGCCGTTGTCCATCGCCTCTTCGCAGCCCTTCTCGACTGCGCCGATGAACTCGGAGGGAACCGAGCCGCCCTTGATCGCGCTGACAAACTCAAAGCCAACGCCCGGAGCAGGCTCCATGTTGATGTAGACGACGCCGTATTGGCCCGAACCACCGGTCTGACGGATGAACTTGCCTTCGATCTTCTCGGCCGTGCCGCGTACCGTTTCGCGGTATGAGACCTGCGGCTTGCCGACGTTGGCCTCAACGTTGAACTCGCGCCGCATGCGGTCAACAAGCACCTCGAGGTGAAGCTCGCCCATTCCGGAGATCTCGGTCTGGCCGGTCTCTTCGTTGGTCTGGACCTGGAAGGTCGGGTCCTCCTCGGCGAGGCGCCCGAGCGCGACCGACATCTTCTCTTGATCGGACTTCGTCTTCGGCTCAACGGCGACCTTGATTACCGGCTCAGGGAAGACGATCGTCTCAAGCTTGACCGGCTGGTCCGGAGCGCAAAGCGTGTCACCGGTGACGATCTGCTTGATGCCGACGCCTGCTGCGATGTCGCCGGCGTAGACCTTCTCAAGCTCTTCACGGTCGTTGGCGTGCATCATCAAGATTCGCCCAACGCGCTCGGTCTTGCCGGAGCCGACGTTGAGAACGCGGCCGCCGGCCTCGAGCGTGCCGGAGTAGACGCGGAAGAAGGTCAGCTTGCCGACGAACGGGTCGGCCATGATCTTGAAGGCCAGAGCAGCGAACGGCTCCGAGTCGTCGGCGTTGCGCACAACGACCTCGTCGCTCTTTGGATCAACGCCCTCAACCGGAGGAACGTCGAGCGGTGAAGGGAGGTAGTCGATCACGGCGTCGAGCAGCGGCTGGACGCCCTTGTTCTTGAACGATGAGCCGCAGAGAACCGGAGTGAAGTGGATGCCCAGCGTGGCGGCGCGGATCGCGCGCTTGAGCACGTCAACCGGAACGTCGGCTTCGTCGAGGATTAGCTCGACCAGCTCGTCATCGTGGTTTGAAGCCTCTTCCAGCAGGTGATCGCGTGCGGCCTGAGCTTCGGCCTGCATCGCTTCCGGGATATCACCGGTGAGCTGGTCGGAGCCCATCTCGTCGGCGTAGGTGATCGCCTTCATCTCGACGAGATCGATGATTCCTGCGAAGTCACCTTCGGCGCCGATCGGGAGCTGAATCGGAACCGGGTTGGCTCCGAGACGGTCAATCATCGTCTGTACGCCCTGCGAGAAGTCTGCTCCGGTGCGGTCCATCTTGTTGATGTAGGCGATCCGCGGCACGGTGTACTTGTCGGCCTGGCGCCAGACGGTTTCGGACTGCGGCTCAACGCCGGCTACCGAATCGAAGAGTGCGATCGCTCCATCGAGCACGCGCAGTGAGCGCTCGACCTCGACCGTGAAGTCAACGTGGCCGGGCGTGTCGATGATGTTGATGCGGTGGTCGTCCCACGTACAGGTGGTCGCGGCCGATGTGATCGTGATGCCGCGCTCCTGCTCCTGCTCCATCCAGTCCATCGTTGCTGCGCCCTCGTGAACCTCGCCGATCTTGTAGGTACGGCCGGTGTAGAAGAGGATCCGCTCCGTCGTCGTCGTCTTACCGGCGTCGATGTGAGCCATGATTCCGATGTTGCGGGTATTTGTCAGTGTGAATGGGCGTGGCATGAAAATCTTGGGTGTTGCGTCACTTCAGAGAACAAAAAACGGGCCAATCTGGCCCGCGCGCACAGCAGAATCTGATCCTGGACGGCGCGCTATGTCGTAAATCGTTCCATCTTTAGGCAATCGAATCGCCGGTGCAGCGCGAGAATTAGAACCGCGCTACACCGAACGAAGCTCGATACTAGCAAAGGATCGAAGCAATTCTGAGGTGCTGGGCGCCGTGCTGCGCGGCGTGAGCGGGCCGAGAGCGCGAGCGGCGCCTACCAGCGGTAGTGCGCGAAGGCCTTGTTGGCCTGTGCCATGCGGTAGATGTCGTCCTTGCGCTTGTAAGCGCCACCCTGCTGCGTCTGAGCCTCAAGCAGCTCGGCTGCAAGGCGCTGCGCCATCGTCTTCTCGCGGCGAGCGCGAGCAAACTCAACCAGCCAGCGAACAGCGAGCGTCCGAGCGCGGCGGGCGTGAACCTCGACCGGTACTTGGTACGTGGCGCCACCGACGCGGCGCGAGCGGACTTCGAGCGAAGGGGTTAGTGAGACAATCGACTCTTCGAGCGCTTCGACGGCATCCTTACCGCTCTTCTCGGCGAGGATCGCCAGCGCGTCATAAACGATCGCTTCGGCGGTCGACTTCTTGCCATCAAGCATCACCTTGTTGACGACCTGCTGAACGAGCCGCGAGCGGTGAATTGGGTCCGGCTGAACCGGGCGAAGCTGGGCAGCGTTACGGCGCATTACTTACCTATGACTTCTTCACGCCGTACATGCTGCGGGATTGCTTGCGATCGCTGACGCCTGAGGCGTCGAGCGTGCCACGGACGACCTTGTAGCGAACGCCTGGGAGATCCTTATCGCGGCCGCCACGGACAAGCACGTCCGAGTGCTCCTGCAGGTTGTGGCCTTCGCCGGGGATGTAAGCGGTTACTTCGGCGCCGCCGGTAATGCGAACGCGGGCCACCTTGCGCAGCGCTGAGTTCGGCTTCTTCGGCGTGGTCGTGTAAACGCGGGTGCAGACGCCGCGACGCTGCGGAGCGGCAACCTTCGTCTTGCGACCTTTGCCTGACTTGAGTCCAGGCGTTGAAAGCTTCTTCGGCTTGGGCGTGCGGCCCTTGCGAATTAGTTGGCTAGTCGTTGGCATGCAGGGCAGCAGGTTAGCAGCGAAGCTCGGAAAATGGCCGCCGGAGCTGCAATCAGGCCGCTTGGGCGACCAATTCGAGCGCCTCTTCGGGCGCGATATGGCTCAATCCTTGGTCTTCGGCAACCGGCTCGTAAGTGACCCTGCCGGCCGCGACATTGAGCCCCTTCATGAAGCCGGGGTCTGAGCGCAGGGCCCCGTGAACACCGAGATCGGCGAGCTTCAGGACGAACGGCATCGTCGCGTTTGTCAGCGCCCAGGTGCTTGTGATCGGTACCGCGCCCGGCATGTTCGCAACGCAGTAATGAGTCACGCCGTCAACGACGTAAGTCGGGTCGCTGTGGGTCGTGGCCTTCGATGTTTCAAAGCACCCGCCTTGGTCGATCGCCACGTCAACGATCACCGAGCCGGGCTTCATCAGGCTGAGCTGCTCGCGCGTGATCACGTGCGGCGCCTTGCCGCCCTTGACCAGCACGGCGCCGACGACCAGATCCATTTCCGGAAGGCGCTGCTCAATCTCCAAGGTTGAAGCGAAGCAGGTTGAAACGAGCCCCTTCATGAGCGGCTCAAGCTCGCGCAGGCGGTCGATGTTGCGGTCGTAGATGTAGACCTCAGCCCCCATTCCAACGGCGATGTCGGCGGCGTTCTGACCGACGACGCCGCCGCCGATCACCATCACCTTGCCGGCTGCAACGCCGGGCACGCCACCAAGCAACAGGCCACGACCACCGAGCGGCTTCTCAAGCATGAAGGCGCCCGCTTGGGTGGCGATCTTGCCGGCAATCTCGCTCATCGGCGCCAGCAGTGGCAGCCGACCACCCGAATCCTCGACCGTCTCATAGGCAACGCAGGTGGCGCCCGACTCAACCAGGCCGGCGGTCAGCTCGGGATCCGGCGCAAGGTGGAGGTACGTGAAGAGGATCTGCCCCGGTCGCAGGCGCGCAACCTCGGCGGGCTGAGGCTCCTTGACCTTCAGGATCATCTCGGCCTGGGCGAAGACGGCGTCGGCGTCTTTGAGCATCTTTGCTCCCTGCTCGACGTACTCGGCATCGCTGATCGCCGAACCTTCGCCGGCCCCCTTCTCAATCAAGACGCTGTGCCCGTGCGCGGTTAGCTCACGAACTCCGGAGGGCGTAATCGCTACGCGGTACTCGTCGATCTTGACCTCGGACGGAACACCGACCTTCATCAAAGACCCAGCCTGTCGCTGGCGCCTTCGAGGATCGGCCTGAGGATCGCGCCCATCTCTTCGATCTGCTCAGGGGCCATGATCAGCGGCGGAGCAAATTGGATCACCGGGTCGCCACGGTCATCGGAGCGGCAGATCAGCCCGTTGCGGTAGAGCTCGCCGGTGAGGTAGCCGCGCAGCAGGTCCTCGCACTCCTCGTCGTTGAAGGTTTCCCGCGTCTCGCGGTTCTTGACCAGTTCGATCGCTTGGAAATAGCCGGCGCCGCGGACATCTCCGACGATCGGGATGTCGCGCATCGACTCCAGCATTGCGCGAAGAACGGGCTCGTTCTCGCGCACATTCTCGATTACCTCTTCGCTCTCCATCGCTTCGATGTTGGCCAGCGCGATCGCGGAAGCCATTGGGTGACCACCGAAAGTGAAGCCGTGAATGAACGAGTTGTTGCCCTCGAGGAAAGGCTCCATCAGGCGGTCGGAGGCGATCATCGCGCCCATCGACGCGTAGGCCGACGTGAGGCCCTTGGCGGTCGTGATGATGTCGGGCTGGTAGCCGAAGCGCTGGGCCCCGAACCACTCGCCGAGGCGGCCCCACGAGCAGATCACCTCGTCGGAGATCATCAGGCAGTTGTATTCGTCGCAGATTTCGCGCACGCGCTGGAAGTAGCCCTCTGGCGGAACGAAGCAGCCGCCGGCGTTTTGGACCGGCTCGAGGATCACGGCCGCGACCGTGTCCGGGCCCTCAAACTCAATCTGCTCGACGATCGCCTCAGCGAGATTCTCTTCCCCGTAGCCCGGAGGCAGGCGATAGAGGTTGGTGTTGGGAACGTGGTGGCCGCCAGGCATCAGCGGCTCGTACGGCTGGCGTGCATAGGTGAGGCCTGTGGCGGCGAGCGCGCCCATCGTCGTCCCGTGGTAGGCGATGTTGCGGGCGATGATCTTCGTCTTGTTCGGGTTGCCGGTCATCTTGTGGTACTGGCGCGAGAGCTTCAGCGCCGATTCGACCGATTCGCCGCCACCGGAGGTGAAAAAGACACGGTTGAGGTCCCCGGGCGCCAACGAGGCGACCTTCGCCGCCAACTCAATCGCCTTTGGATGGGCGTAAGACCAGTTCGTGAAGAAGCCAAGGTCCTTCGCTTGATCGGCCCCTGCCTGGGCGATGTCGGCGCGGCCGTGGCCGATATTTACGCAGTAGAGAGCGCTGAGACCATCGATGTAACGGTTGCCGTGATCGTCCCAGACGTAACAACCGTCGCCGCGAACGATGATCGGGATCTCCTCGCCGCGCTGGTAAGAGCCCATGCGGCTGAAGTGGAGCCAGAGATGCCTGTTGGCAAGCTCTTGAAGTTGTTCTGAAGTGAGACTGCTCGAGGTAGTGGCCATATCCCTACGTTACCGCGCCCCGGCGTTCTAAGTCGAGAGTTGGCTGGCGCGCGAGGCCGGAATCAGCGCCGAAGCGGCAATCACGAGCACGAAGGCCAAGCCTTGAACGAGCATTCCAAGCAAATCAGCCGGCATTGGATCACCGAAGACGAGGATTCCGCCGGCAACGCAGGTGATGCTGCTGGCCGTTCCTGTGATGCCGATCACCGCAACAGCACCGCCGAGCTGAAGACTGCGCGCAGAGGCGTAGAAGGCGCCAACCGAAGCCGCGATCGCGATCAGCATCGGCGCGCTGATGACGCCGGCGAGGCCGGCGTCGGGGAGTGTTCCCGTCAGCGCCTTGACGCTGACATTGCAGGCTCCGAACATTATTCCTGCGGCCGCTGCGAGCGCGATTCCGTGATGCTCGGTGCGAGCGCCTGCGGCGCGAGGGCCAATGATCAAGACCACGCCAACGGCGAGCAGAACGGCCTCGAAGAGCGCCATTTGCGCGCCTGAATAGGTGGCGTGGGGCCCGACCGTGGCCGGCATCGTCAAGGCAAGCAGGGCCAACCCCAGCGCCGTCAGCCCGAGTCCCCACCATTGCCGCCTGCCTACGTGAAGGCCAAAGATGCGGTCGGCCATCACCGCGACCAGCGCGACGCCACCGGCGAGCACGGCTTGAACCAGCGAGAGCGGCGCGATCGTCAACGCCGCAACGTGCATTCCCCACGCGATCAGCCCAACGATCATTCCGATCGCGAACCACTTCGACTTCCAGAGCGCTATGGCGCTGGCAATCGGGTGGCGCAGATCTACGCGCGCGGCATCGCGCGCGCCGCGGAACTTGAAGAAGAAGGCGAGGTTCATCGTCAACGCGCTAAGCAGCGCGATCATTAGTCCGACGTTGAGCATCAGCGTTGGCGCGCCTGGCCGGCTGGTTGGGCGATACTGCAGGCTGTGACCGGCGCAGAGAGCAGCAACCTGGATTCAGGCAAGCCGCTCTTGCTCGTCGATGTTGACGGGGTCATATCGCTATTTGGCTTCAATCCCGACGCTCTGCCGGAGGGGGAGTGGCTTCACGTAGACGGAATACTTCATCTCTGTTCGGCCCGCGCGGCCGAGCACCTGCCAGGACTCGGGGATCACTTTGAGCTCGTTTGGTGCACCGGCTGGGAAGAGAAGGCCAATGATTACCTGCCGCAGTGGCTCGGACTAGCGGGAGAGCTGCCCTTTCTGCAGTTCGACCGCAACCCGGGAAAGGCCCGCGCCCATTGGAAGTTGCAGGCGATCGATGACTTCGCCGGAGCCGAGCGCCCACTGGCGTGGATCGACGATGCGCTCGACGAGGCCTGCCGCAGCTGGGCTGCAGCGCGCACCGGACCAACCCTGCTCGTGCAGACTGAACCCAGCAGAGGCTTGGACGGACCTCACGCCGCCGAGTTGCGGGCGTGGGCTGCAGCGCTGTAGCGATTGACTACTCAGCCTCAGGCGGAAGCTCGAGGCCAACGATCTCTTCAGCGAAGCCATCGTCGCCTGCGACGCCGATCTGTTCGAGCTCGTTGATGTCCTGCTCAAGCCCGGCGCCAACTTCGCCGCCGAACTCCTCAGCGAGACCAAGCTCAGCTGCCAACTCTTCGCCATCGAGCATCACGATCTCTTCAGCGCTCGGCAGCGGCTCGGTCGGCTCAATCTCGATCCGACGGTAGAGCTTGAGGCCGGTCGCAGCCGGGATCAGCTTGCCGATGATGACGTTCTCCTTGAGGCCGGCGAGCTTGTCCTTCTTGCCCTCCAGCGCAGCGTCGGTAAGGACCTTCGTCGTCTCTTGGAACGAGGCGGCCGAAAGGAAGGAATCGGTGTTCAGCGATGCCTTCGTGATGCCGAGGATTACCTCTTCGTACTGAGCGGTTTCGCCCTTCTTCTTCTTGACCTCGGCGTTGCGGTCCATGAACAGGTGGCGGTCAACGAGCTGGCCTGGGAGGTAGCCCGAATCGCCGCGCTGATCAACGCGAACCTTCTTCATCATCTG
>CAJBIG010000135.1 GCA_903953065.1 uncultured Solirubrobacterales bacterium | reverse complement strand
CCTCGAGCGCCCTGAGCAGCGGTGCGACAACCGCTGTTCCTTGGGCGCTCCCTGCGAAGCGGCGTGAGCGTTACGGCGCTCATCGGACGCTCCGAAAGAGTCCAACGACCCGCCCGAGGACTTGAACGTCCTTCGTTCGGATCGGTTGCATTGCCGGATTCTCCGGCTGCAGTCTGATGTGATCGCTCTCGCGGAAGAAGCGCTTCACGGTCGCCTCGTCGTCGCCGACCATCGCAACGACGATCTCGCCATCGCTTGCGTCGTCCTGCGGGCGGACGACAACGAAGTCGCCTTCTAGGATCCCGGCGTCGATCATCGATTGACCTTGAACACGGAGCACGTATTCGCCGTCCTCGCCGCCAGCGGCGGCTGGAACCTGGACGTACTCCTCAATGTTCTCTTCCGCGAGAATCGGCGCACCGGCGGCAACTGCGCCGACGAGCGGCAGGCCGCGCGGCGTGACCTTGTCAAGCGCGCCCTGAACTGCGGCGCCGGCGCCGCGCGTGGCGCGGTCAAGCAGCTCCATCGCGCGCGGCTTGGTTGGGTCACGGCGCAGCACGCCGAGCTTTTCCAAGTTCGAAAGGTGAGCGTGGACGGTTGACGACGAGGCCAGACCGACGGCCTTGCCGATGTCTCGAACGGTCGGTGGGTAGCCGTTGAGGTCGGAGTAGCCCCGGATGAAATCGGTGATCTCTTGCTGGCGCTTTGTTAGGTCCACGGTGTTCCTCGCTTTGAATGGCTATCGAACATGTGTTCGTAAGACTAGCGCGCTTCATGGACGGAACTTGCGAGCGGGCGAAAACGCCGTATTCATCGGATATCAGCGGTATCCCCCGCGGCCCGTGCCACTGCTATCCTCGCGCCTTACCGCTTGACTAAGAGCGGGTACCACCAGCGCCGGTGGCGGAATTGGTAGACGCGCCAGCTTGAGGGGCTGGTGGGCTTTTGCTCGTGGAGGTTCGAGTCCTCTCCGGCGCACTCATCTGACGCCCCGCCTGTGCGGGGCGTCTCTCATTGGCGGGCCATCAGCGACTCTGCGACGATCTTCCGATGGACTACGACTTCACTTGGCGCGACGGCGAGCGGACGATCCGTTTCGCGCGCGGCGCGATCCTCGAAGCGCCGCGGCTGATCGGTGCTGGCTTCACTCTGGTTACTACCGCGCGGGCGCGGGCCGAGCATCCGAACCTTGAACTCGGCGCCGAGCAGGTGATCGAGATCGGGCCCGGCTTTGTCGATGAGATTGCCGGTGAAATCTTGGCCAACGGAAGCTTAAGCACGCGGATCGTGGCGCTCGGCGGCGGCCGCGTGATCGACACCGCCAAGGCGCTGGGCGCCGCCGCAGCGCAGCCAACGCTGGTCGCCGCGATCCCAACAACGCTGAGCGCCGCTGAGATGACTTGGGTTCACCGCCAGGCCAGCGGCGCTCCCGCGGGGAGCGGCACGATGCGCCCGCAGCTCGTGATCAACGATCCAACGGTGAGCGCCTCACAGCCGATGCCGGAGCTCGCCGCCAGCGCCGCCAACGCGCTCGCCCACGCAATCGAAGGCGCCGTCACCGGCGTCGCCAGCCCGGTGCCAACGATGGCCGCGATCCGCGCCGCCGTGCTGCTGGCCGAAGGGCTGCCGGAAGAGGGCGAGCCGCTGCTCGACCAACTGGCGCTCGGCGCGCTCCTTTCGGGCTACGCGATCGACGCCAACTGGTACGGGATCCACCACGTGAT
>CAJBIG010000134.1 GCA_903953065.1 uncultured Solirubrobacterales bacterium | reverse complement strand
CGCCGGTTCGGTTATTCGCCAAGATCTGACGCGGATCGATGACGCGCTCGAGGGCGGCCTCTTCGACGAGAACCCGGTGCTAATCAGCGCGATGCGCTCGAGCAGCCGTCTGCACCTGATCGGGCTGGTCAGCGACGGGGGCGTTCACTCCAGCATCGAGCATCTTGACGCCTTGATCCGAATGGCCGGAGATCTTTGCGTCGGCGAGGTTTTCATACACGCCTTCACCGACGGGCGCGACAGCGACCCCCACGGCGGCGAGGATTACTTGGCCTCGGTTAGTGGCTGGTGCGAGGCGGCAGGCAACGCGCGCATCGCGAGCGTGATCGGCCGCTTCTACGCGATGGACCGCGATCAGCGCTGGGCGCGCGTGCAGATGGCATACGACCTGCTCGCCCACGGCCACGGCGATTACACCGAGCCGAGCGCCGTGAATGCCGCCCGGGCCGCTTACGAGCGCGGCGAAACCGACGAATTCATCGCCGCGACGGTGATCGGCGAGCCGGCCGCAATTGAGCCCGGCGACAGCGTGATCGCCTTCAACTTCCGCCCGGATCGGATGCGCGAGATAACCCGCGCGCTCTGCGACCCGGCCTTCGCCGATGTTGAGCGCAGCGGCGCGGCGCCGGTAACCAATTACAGCTGCCTGACCGAGTACGAGGAAGGCTGGCCCTATGCCGTCGCCTTCGAGCCCGAACGGCCGCTGGTCACGCTGCCGCAGGTGATCGCCGCAGATGGAGGCCGCCAACTGCACGTGGCTGAGACCGAGAAGTATCCGCACGTGACCTACTTCTTCGCCGGCGGAGATGAGCATCCGCAGCAAGGCGAGCGGCGCGAGCTCGTTCCCTCCAACCGTGATGTTGCGACCTACGACGAGAGTCCGCAGATGAGCGCCCAGGGTGCAGCCGAAAAGTTCATCGCCGCCTGGCAGGAGGAGCAGCCCGAGTTCGCGATTATCAACTTTGCCAACCCTGACATGGTTGGCCACACCGGCGTAGTCCCGGCCGCGGTTACGGCGATCGAAACCGTTGACCGTTGCCTTGGGGAAATTGTCGCCGCCGTGCAGGCCAGCGGTGGCGAACTTCTGATCACCGCCGATCACGGCAACGCCGAGCAGATGCTCAACGAGGACGGATCGGCAAACACCGCTCACTCGCTAAACCCAGTGCCGGTGATCGTCACGCGTGAAGGTCTGAAACTGCGCTCCGGCGGGATTCTTGCCGACGTTGCTCCGACGCTACTTGAGCTACTTGGTATCGAGCAGCCGGCCGAGATGACCGGCAGCTCGCTGATCGAAGCTTAAGAGTCCGCGCGCGGGTTGCTGAGCGGCGTCAGCTTCAGTTCGATCTGAGCGCGATGCTGCTCGTACTGCTCGGGCAATTGCAGCGTGAAGCCGAGCCGCTCTAGTGGTTCGTCGACGGTGAAGCCGATGTCGCGCGTGGCAACCTCGAAGAGAACGCCGCTTGGCTCGCGGAAGTAGATCGAGTGGAAATACTGACGGTCGATGATCCCCGTCGGCTGGGCGCCTGCGCCATTCGCCTGCGCGATGCAGGCGTCGAGCTCGGCGTCGTCGGCGGCAGACCAGGCAACGTGGTGGACGGTGCCGGCGCCTGGTCGCGAGTTATCGAGAGGGGGCTCGTCGTAGCTGAGCGTTGCGCTCCGTTCGTCACCTCCAAGTAGCCAGCTGCTTTCGTCGCCGTCGGGCGCGAAGCCGAGCGCCGTCAGGAGCTCTGCGCTGGCCTGCGGCGCCGGCGCGTAGGCGCGGATCCCACCGAATCCGCGCAGCGCAAACTCGG
>CAJBIG010000133.1 GCA_903953065.1 uncultured Solirubrobacterales bacterium | reverse complement strand
GTTCGCAACGCCGGCCGCCTGATCAGAACCGACGTCGGGATTGACGAGATAGAGGCACGCGTTGAAGCTGGGCAGCAGTTTGTGATTCTTGATCCAGAGGCGGCGCTTCCGGACGGAGCGGTTCCGCTGCTGGTTTTGGAGACGACCAAGAACCTCGGCCACCTCGGGCTCTTCTTCTACTGCGACCGCCCCGACTCCCCGCGGCGGCGGGTTCGCAGGGTCGTAGCGCTCGCGCCCTAAGGCCAGCGACTCCGCCAGCAGAGCTAGAGGCGAACCTCAACGCTCGTTGCCTTGACGACGGCCGTTGCTGAAACGCCCACTTTTAGGCCCAGTTCCTCCGCCGCCTCGCGCGTGATCACGGAGACGATCCGGTAGCTGCCGCAGGCGAGCTCAACCTTCGCCATCACGCCGTCTTTCTCGACCGAGACGACGGTTCCCTCGAGCTGGTTGCGGGCCGAAAGGCCGCTCTCGGGAGCGCGCTCTCGGGCGAGCAGCCTCAGCTCTGCGGCGTCGACGGTTCGCTGGCCGCCGGATGAGCGCTCGAACTTGATTCTCCCGTCCTTTTCCCAGCGGCGAAGAGTGTCAACGCTGACCCCAAGGATTGCTGCTGCTGCCCCGATCCGTACCTGTTCGCCCATGTGCTCGACCTTACCTTTTGTCGCTCTCAGCGGGCCCGAGTATTCGCTCGACGATGCTCTGCTCGGGGTTTTCGCGCAGCTCACTGAGTGGTCCGGTTTGGACTATCCGCCCGTCGTCCATGATCGCCACCTCGTCGGCCAGCTCAGCGGCGTCGGCCGGGTCGTGAGTTACGACGATGGTCGGAACGGGAACCTCCGCGAGCAGGCCCGCGAGCTCGCTTCGAACGTCGCGGCGGGTGATCGTGTCGAGCGCCGAGAGTGGCTCGTCGAGCAGCAGCACGTCGGGGTCGCGGGCGAGCGCGCGGGCAAGAGCAACGCGCTGGCGCTCGCCGCCGGAGAGGCTCGACGGCATCGCGCCCGCAAGCTCGCCAACGCCAAAGCGGCCCAGCATCTGCGGCGCAGCGTCCACGCTGGCGAACTCAACGTTCTCAAGCACCGTCATGTGCGGGAAGAGCGCGTAATCCTGGAAGACGAGGCCGACGCTACGCTCCTCGGGCGCGAGGTCGATGCGCTCAGCGCCGTCAAACCAAACGTGATCGCCAAGGCGAACGTGGCCCGAGTCCGGATTCAGCAGGCCGGCGATCACGCGCAGCACCGAACTCTTGCCAGCACCCGAGGGGCCCAGCAGCGCAAGCGTTTGGCCGGGATCAACGCCAAGCTGAAGATCTATCCTCAGCGCGCCGAGCTGGTGGCCGATTGCGATGTCGAGTCTGTCCATAGTTGGGGCATCTTTGAGATCAGCAGGACTGCGGCGCTGATCGCAAGCAGCAGTATCCCGATCGCAATTGCCGAGTCGAGGCTTACGGGGAGCTCAGCGTACACGGCAAGCGGCAGCGTCTGCGTGACTCCAGCAACGCTGCCGGCGAAGAC
>CAJBIG010000132.1 GCA_903953065.1 uncultured Solirubrobacterales bacterium | reverse complement strand
CGACCGTGAGAATTTTGGCCGAATTGAACTGGCGCTGCCTGTCGGCGAGATTGCCTCGCAGGTCGAAGAACAGCTCTCGCTGCTGATGCAGATCGCCGGTGAGGAGGGCGGCAGCGTGACGCACGTCAAGCCGCACGGCGCTCTCTACCACCGGGCCGCGAGCGACCCCGAGCTGGCGGAAGCACTAGCCGAGCGGATCGTCTCGGTCGACCCCGCACTGGCGCTGCTGGCTCCAGCTGATTCAAAGCTGCTGAGCGCGGCGCGGCGCCTTGAACTGCCTACCGCCGCCGAAGGGTTTGCCGACCGCGCTTACGGTGATGACGGCCTGCTCGTGCCCCGAGAGCTGCCGGGAAGCCTGCTCGGCCCCGAGCAGGCGATCAGGCAGGCGCTGTCGCTGGCGATCGGCGGGACGGTGACGACCGCCGACGGAAGCACGATCGAGATCGCTGCCGATTCGGTCTGCGTTCACGGCGACTCTCCTGGAGCAGTTGAGCTGGCGCGCAACCTGCGGTCAGCTCTGGCCGAGAGTGGCGTCGAAGTGAAGGCCTTCGCGTGAGTGCGGCTGCCTCATACCGGCCGGCTGGCGACCGAGCAGTCCTGATCGAACTGAAGGACAACGACGCCGTCCAGCGGCTCGCTGCCGGTCTCGAGGCGCAACGAGGCGAGGAGCTCGAGGAGATCGTCCCGGGGCACGAAACGCTGCTGCTGGTTTGGCGTCGAGGCGCTCCGCCCCTCGGAGCGATCGAGCAGCTGATCTCCGGCGCTGAGCTGACCGCTGAGGCGAGCGCGCAGCCAGCCGAGATCGAGCTGCGAGTGCGCTACGACGGGCCTGACCTCGCAGCCGTAGCCGAGAGCTGCGGTTTTAGCCTGGAAGAGCTCGTTGCGCGCCATCTCGCCTGCCGCTACCGCGTCGGCTTCATCGGCTTCTCACCCGGCTTCGCCTACCTGCTCGGCGGCGACGCGGCGCTGCAGCCGCCGCGCCTAGCCGAGCCGCGCACGCGCGTTCCGGCTGGCGCGCTGGCGATAGCGGGGCCCTACTCGGCCGTCTACCCGCGCAGCTCGCCGGGAGGTTGGAACTTGATCGGCAGTTGCGACGAACCGATCTTCGATCCCACGCAGAATCCTCCGGCGCTGCTGACGGCCGGGACGGTTGTGCGACTGGTGGCGAAGTGAGCGTTGCGATTGAAGTCGTGAAGCCGGGCGCGCTGACGACGGTGCAAGATCTCGGACGGCCCGGGTTCGCTCACCTAGGCATCCCCCGCTCCGGCGCCGCCGACCGCAGCTCGCTGAAGCTGGCCAACCGTTTGGTCGGCAACGCTGAGGGAGCCGCGGCTCTGGAGTGCACGCTGATCGGCCCAAGCCTGACCTTTGATGGCGACGCCGTTATCGCTATTACCGGCGCGGAGGTTGCGGCGCGGGTCAATGGCGAAGATGTGGCGCTCAATTCAGCCGTCAACATTCCGGCTGGCGGCTTGTTGGAGCTAGCGACGACGAGCACAGGGCTGCGGAACTACATCGCCGTCCGTGGCGGCCTCGAAGCGGAGTCGATGATGGGAAGCAGCTCGAGCGATCTGCTCAGCGGGCTCGGGCCGGCGCCGCTGAAGCCAGGGCAGACGATCGAGACAGGAGAGCCGCTAGGCGAGGTACCAGCGATCGGCGTCGCCCCGGTCGCTCCCCCCGCCGACGTACCGCTGTTGCAAGTAGTCGCCGGGCCGCGCGCCGACTGGTTCGCCGACGATGCGCTCGCGCTGCTCGCGGCAAGCAGCTGGGAGGTCTCGTCCGATTCCAACCGCAGCGGCGTTCGCCTGATCGGCCCTGAGCTGCCGCGCCTCCGCCACGACCAGCTGCACTCCGAAGGGATGGCACATGGGGCGATTCAGGTGCCCGCCTCCGGGCAGCCGATCATTCTGCTCGCCGATCACCCGACGACCGGCGGTTACCCCGTGATCGCCGTCGTCGCCAGCGCCGACCTTGACGCCGCCGGCCAGCTCCGGCCAGGGCAGAGGCTGCGCTTCGCGCTCAGCTAGCGCCGCGCTGGGAGCGCAGCTCGTCGCGGATCTCGGTCAGCAGCTCGAGCTCGGTTGCTTCCTCCTGCGAGCTAGCGCCGCGGAGCCGGTTGAGCGTGTTCATTGGTTTGATTACGAAGAAGAAGACGGCCGCTGCAACCGAAAGGAAGGCGATCAGCGCATTGAGGAAATTGCCGTAGTTGAACTCGCTGCCGTTAATCGTGAAGTTGAGGTTCGAGAAGTCCGGCTTGCCGACAATCGCGCCGATGATCGGAGTCAGGACATCAGCAACGAGCGAATTGACGAGCGCCGCGAAGGCCGCTCCGATTACAACTGCGACCGCTAGATCAACAACATTTCCGCGCAGCAGGAAGTCCCTGAACTCTTTGATCACGGCTCGATTATTTCAGGTCGACGGGACGAACCGAAAGCCGGCGCGGAGCTAACGGAGTGGGAAGCGGAGGGGGCGGGATTCGAACCCGCGGTCCAGGGTTACCGGACTCCGGTTTTCAAGACCGGTGCATTCGACCACTCTGCCACCCCTCCGCGGGGCATTGTGGCAGGCGAAGAGCGG
>CAJBIG010000131.1 GCA_903953065.1 uncultured Solirubrobacterales bacterium | reverse complement strand
GCCGCCTAATCGGGTAGAACCGTCGTACACGACGACGGAGGCGCCATGCCGACCTACATCATGCTCTCGAAACTGACCCCCGAAGGGGTCGCGACGGTGAAGAACAATCCGACGCGGATCAAAGAGGTGAACACGGAGATCCACCAGCTTGGTGCGACCGTCGTGGCGCAGTGGTCAACGCTTGGCCGTTACGACTTCGTCAACGTCGTCGAGGCGCCAGACGACATCACGATGGCGCGGATCTCGCTGGAGCTCGGTTCGCGTGGAACTGCCCTCTACGAGACGCTCGTCGCCTTCCCGGTCGAAGAGTTCATCGACGCGCTCTGACGTGAAGATTCTCGTCGTCGGCAGCGGAGGCAGGGAGCACGCGATCATCCGCGCGCTGCTGCGCTCTCCGCTCGTGACGGAGCTGCTCTGCGCGCCCGGCAACCCCGGGATTGCGGCCGATGCCGAGTGCCTGCCGATCGCCGCCGAGGCGATTGAGCAGATCGTCGCGCTGGCAGTAGAGCGTGAACTGGATTTGGTTGTTGTCGGCCCTGAGGCGCCGCTTGTGGGCGGGCTTGTTGACGCGCTGACCGCGGCAGGCATTGCTGCGTTCGGCCCGGTCGCCGCCGCAGCGCGGCTCGAAGGCTCGAAGGCTTACGCGAAAGAGGTGATGGAGGCCGCCGGCGTGCCGACCGGCGGTTGGGACACGGTCGAAAGCGTTGACGATGGTTTGGAGGCAGTGCGCGGCTATCCGACCGTGATCAAGTTCGACGGGCTCGCCGCCGGCAAGGGTGTTGTGATCGCCGCCGACGAGGCCGCGGCGCGCGCGGCGCTCGAAGAGTTCCTCGTTGAACGCCGCTTTGGCGAAGGCCAAGTAGTTGTTGAGGAGTTCCTCGAAGGCGAGGAGCTGTCGCTGCTCGCGCTCTGCGACGGTGAGCGCGCCGTGCCGATGGCGTCGGCTCAGGATTACAAGAGAATCTTCGATGGCGACCTCGGCCCCAACACGGGCGGCATGGGCTCGTATTGCCCTGTTCCGGGGGTTGACGAAGCGCGCGTCGCGGAGCTTTCCGCGCTCGTCCATCAGCCGATCGTTGATTATTTCGCCGCCGCCGGAACACCCTTCCACGGCGTTCTCTACGCCGGCCTGATGATGACCGCCGATGGGCCCAAGGTGCTCGAGTACAACACGCGCTTCGGTGACCCGGAGACGCAGGCCGTGCTGCCGCGGCTGCGCAGCGACCTTGCCGAACTGTTGCTCGCGGGGACGAATGCGGGAGGTCTCGGTGGTCGCGAGCTCGAGTGGGATCCGCGCTGGGCCGTGACCGTAGTGCTCGCCAGCGCCGGTTATCCGGACTCGCCGCGGCTCGGCGACGCGATCAGCGGCCTTGAGAAGATCACCGACCCGCTCGAGCTGACCTGCGCCGGAGTTGCCGCCGGCGACGGAAATCTGGTGACCGCTGGTGGCCGTGTTCTGAACGTCACGGCGCTTGGCGACACAGCCGCTGCAGCAAGAGCCGCTGCCTACGCTGGGGTAGAATTGGTGGAGTTCAGCGGCAAGCAAACGCGCACTGACATTGCACTACGAGCTGAGGAGGCAAGCTAAGTGACCGATCAACCCGAAGAAGTTGTAGAGGCCGAAGCTGCATTTGCCGATCTTGACGTCGACTCACCGAGCGTCGGCATCATCATGGGCTCGAAGTCCGACATGGAAGTGATGGAGAAGGCTGGCGCTGTCTTGCACGAGGCCGGCGTCTCCTACGAGATCCGTGTTATGTCGGCCCACCGTGATCCTGAGACCGTCTCCGATTACTGCGCCAACGCCCGCACGCGCGGAATGAAAGTGATCATCGCTGGAGCGGGCCTCTCGGCCGCGCTGCCTGGCGTCGCCGCCGCGCACACAGACCTTCCGGTGATCGGCGTTCCTTTGTCCAGCAGCCTGAGCGCTGCCGGTGGGCTCGACGCAATCCTCTCGGTAGTTCAGATGCCGCCCGGAGTGCCGGTCGCTTCGGTTGGCCTCGACAACGCCAAGAATGCCGGCCACCTGGCGCTGAGAATTCTGGGCGCATGATCGATCGCTACACGCGCGAGGAGATTGGCGCGCTGTGGACCGACGCCGCCCGTTTTGAGTCCTGGCGCCTCGTTGAGGTCGCCGCCTGCGAGGAACTAGAAGGGCCGACGGAAGCCGAGCTTGAGGCGATCCGCGGCGCCACGGCAACGGCCGAGGAGGTTGCCGAGCGCGAGAAGATTCTCGACCACGACGTTGCGGCCTTCGTTGACGTGCTCTCCGCCAGCGCCGGTCAGCCGGCGGGCCGCTGGATTCACTACGGCCTCACTTCAAGCGACGTGCTCGATACCGCGCTTGCCGTTCAGCTCCGTGAGGTTGGAGCAATTGTGCTCGCCGGAGCTGAACAGCTCACGCAGGCTCTCGCCAAGCTGGCCCGCGACAACGTCGACACGCTTTGCGTTGGCCGCACGCATGGCGTTCACGCCGAGCCAACGACCTTCGGCGTCAAGATCGCCGGCTTCGCAGCGGAGGCGGCGCGCAACCGCGACCGGCTGCGCCGCGCCTTCGACCAGGCCGCGGTCGGCGCGCTCAGCGGCGCGGTTGGAACCTACTCAGCTACCGACCCGGCGTTCGAGGAGCGCGTGCTGGCGCGGCTTGGCCTGAAGGCCGAAACAATCTCCACGCAGGTCGTCGCTCGCGACCGCCTTGCCGAGTTGCTCCAGGCGATCGCTCTGGCTGGAGCCGGCCTTGAGCGGCTCGCGACCGAGATTCGCCACCTGCAGCGCACGGAGGTGCGCGAGGTTCAGGAGCCGTTCCGCTCCGGCGCGCAAAAAGGCTCGAGCGCGATGCCCCACAAGCGCAACCCGATTACCAGCGAGCGGATCACCGGTCTGGCTCGCGTGCTGCGCGGCAACGCCCAGGCCGCGACGGAGAACGTCGCGCTCTGGCACGAGCGTGACATCAGCCACTCCGGCGCCGAGCGGATCATCCTGCCCGACTCGACGATCCTGCTCGACTACATGCAGCATCTCGCAATCCGCCTCGTCGAAGGGCTCGTCGTTGACCGCGAGCGGATGCTGGCCAACCTTGAGATCACCTGTGGCGCGCTTTTCTCGCAGCGCGTGCTGCTGGCGCTGGTCGCCAGCGGAATGAGCCGCGACGACGCCTACCGCATCGTTCAGGAGGACGCCCAGCGCGCCTGGGATGAGCAGACTCAACTTCGCGGCCTGCTCGAAGCTCGCG
>CAJBIG010000130.1 GCA_903953065.1 uncultured Solirubrobacterales bacterium | reverse complement strand
GTCAATGTTGCTGCTCACTCGACAAGGGAGGATCGCAGTATGAGATCGACGAAATGCGCGTTTGCCGCTGCCGCTGTAACCGCCGCATCCTTGGTCGCGATCGCCAGCGCCTGTTTAAGCGACGAGGCGCCGTAGACGGTTAGCTTGTCGCTGCCTGCGCAGGCCGTGATCGCGGCGACCGCCGCAAGCGCGATAAAGGCAGCGATCGGTTGCTTCACGGCGCCTAAGTTACCTCAGACTTACCTAGGTATAACCTAGGAGTTGTGATGACGCTGAACTTTACGGTCGCAGCGTCGAAGGCTCAGCCGGCCGCAGCCCCCAGCTTGACCGGCACCGTGCGCGGCTGATTGAGGAAGAGCGACTGAACCGCCTCGGGCTGCGCGGTCAGCTCCATCTGCGGATAGCGCGCCAGCGTCTCCTCGAACAGCACCTTCAGCTCCAGCCGCGCCAGCGCAGTGCCGAGGCAGAAGTGGCGGCCGCCAGCGCCGAAGGCCTGGTGCTCGGCGTTGCGCTCAACGTCAAGCATGTGCGGGCACTCAAAGGCCTCAGGATCACGGTTCGATGCCGGGTACCACATGATCACCTTGTCGCCCTTGCGGATCAGCTGGCCGTTCAGCTCATAGTCGCGAGTGGCGGTGCGGCGGAAGTGAGCGAACGCCGGGTACATCCGCAGGAACTCCTCGACCGCCACAGGGATTAGCGGCGGGTCATCGAGCAGCTTCTGGCGCTGCTCAGGAGCGTTCAGCAGCCCGAGCATTCCGTTCGTGAAGGTCGCCTTCGTGCTGTCGTTGCCGGCCGCGACGAGCAGCGCGAAGCCGAAGACGATCTCATCATCGGTCAAGCGCTCACCGTCAACCTCGGCGTGAACGAGCAGGCTCGTCAGGTCGTCGGTCGGGTTTGCGCGGCGGTCGGCGGCGACTGCGCTGGCGCGCGAAAAAACCTCAGCGATGATCTCGTGTGTCGACTCATTCCCATCCGGTTGCAGCTCGTCGTCGCCGATCGCCAAGCCGCGCTTTGCTAGATCGGCCCAAACGACGTCGTCCTCCTCTGGCGTGCCAAGGAAGCTGCCGATCACACGGCCGACTACGGGCTGCGCGAGCTCCGCGGCCAGGTCGAGTTCGTCGCGGCCCTCGAGCCGATCCAACGCTTGAATCGTGATTTCTCGAATTGTCGCCTCGTGCTCGGCGATCCGCTTCGGCGTAAAGCCACGCTGAAAGAGTGCCTTGATGCGATCGTGGCGCGGCGGGTCCATGCCGATGAACATCGCGTTCTGAACCTCGACCGGCGTGGCCAAGTTGGTGATCAGGATGCCTCCCTGCTCGGAGGAGAAGGCTTCCCAGTCGCGGCTCACGGTGTGGACGTCCTCGGCGCGCGTGATTGACCAGAAACCTGACTCTCCCTCCCATTCGGCCATCGGACTCCAGTGAACCGGCGCCTCTACGCGCATGCGGTCGAAGAGCTCGTGCGGCGGTCCGTTGACCCACAAGCTCATGTCGCCGAGGTCGATTTGATCTATCGGTAGTCCGACTGCGGTCGCCATCTTCTTCCCCTCGTTGCAAAGTTGACGAAGGGGCAGAATAGCGAAAACTTGACAGGGTGTCAAATTACCGAGTTGGGGCCGCCTCCCGCCGTCTATGATGACGAAGGAGATGACCCAGCAAGCCGCCGCGCACAACCAGCCCCTCCGCAGCGGCCTCGCCGCGGCAACGATGGCAATCGCATTCTTTGCCTTTGTTCCGGGCGCGGGCGCACACGGCACCCTGAACCTCTACGGAAAGACGGCAGTTGCCGGCAAGAGCGGAACGCTGACGCTGACAATCCCCCACGGCTGTTCAGCCGAGAACCCGTCAACAACGAAGATCGTTCTAAAGCTCAGCAGCGCCTGGCAAGCGGCGAAACCGTCGGCAGTTGCCGGCTGGAAATCAACCGTGAAGCGCTCCGCCAACGGGCAGCGAACGCTGACATGGCTGGCGACCGCCGGCGGGCTCCCGAACGCTCAGTCCGGCGACTTCCCGATCGAGGTTC
>CAJBIG010000129.1 GCA_903953065.1 uncultured Solirubrobacterales bacterium | reverse complement strand
TCTGCCGGCCGCTTGTTCATCGATGGCCGCGACGATGAGATGATCGTCTCCGGGGGCGAGAACGTCTTCCCGCGCGAGGTTGAAGATCTGCTGGCCGATCACCCCGGGGTTTCGGAAGCCGCCGTGATCGGAGTGGTCGACGCTCAGTGGGGTCAGCGGCTACGAGCCTTCGTCGTCGTTATCGGCGAGAGCGGCCCCGGTGAGGCTGAGCTTCAGGACCTCGTCCGGGATCGACTGGCGCGCTACAAAGTGCCGCGAGAGGTGCTGTTCATCGACGAGCTGCCGCGTAACGCCACCGGCAAGGTTCTGCGCCGCGAGTTAAGTGGCGACTGAAGCTCGTCGCTCCTTGCCCTCAAGGCTCTAATCTCCAGCCGATGGCGAGCGACTCAGAGAGCTTCGATCTGGCGATCCTCGGGCTTAGCGCGGGCGACGGCAAACGGCTTGAGCTAGAGGCCGAGCTCGGCGAATTCGAGTTTGCTGGCGAGCCGTATCGACCGGAGCCGCAGCCATGCCCGGTCGTTGTTGACGTGACGCGCATGAACGGCGATGGCTGGGCGCTGAAGCTGGCGTTTGAGACGACGATGCGCGGAACCTGCATGCGCTGCCTCGGCCCAGCCGAACGCAAGACCACGGTCGAGGTGCGCGAGGTCGATCAGGCCGACGGGGGAGAGGAACTCGACAGCCCATACATCGATGGATCTGTCGTCTCGCTAGACAGGTGGGCGCATGACTCTCTCGCGTTGGCGCTTCCAACTCAGGTGATCTGTAAGCCCCAGTGCCTGGGTCTTTGCCCAACCTGCGGCATCGACTTGAACATCGATCCAAGCCACGAACACGAGCCCGACAAGGACCCGCGCTGGTCGAAACTGGACGAGCTGAAGTTCGACTGAACGCGGTTCCTTTTCTCGGGTTCGCTATCTTTGAGCTTCGAATGGCCGTTCCTAAGCAACGACAGTCACACAGCCGCACGGCAAAGCGCCGCGCCCAGCACGGCATCGCTGCGCCGACCGGTGGCGGCTGCCCAGAGTGCGGCGCGCCGCGACTTGCGCACCGTGTCTGCTCCAACTGCGGTACCTACGGCGGCCGTTCAATCGTCGCCCCGGCCAGCACCGACCAGTAGCTCCAGATGGGCGTCACGGTCGCGGTAGACGCGAACGGGGCCGATCTTGGTCCGGCTGAAGTAGCGGCCGGCGCTGCGATCGCGGCAGAGCTCGGCGTGAAGGTGCTCCTCTTTGGAGATGCCGAGCAGATCGGCGAGGTCGCTGACGGAGTCGAAGTGGTCGACGCGCCGCTATCGATCGCCAAGGAGGCTGACCCTGCCCGGGCGGCGCGCTCCAACCCTGAGGCTTCGATCGTTCAGGCTGCGCGCGCGGTGGCCGAGGGTGAAGCCGATGCGCTCGTGAGCGCCGGAGCTACCGGGGCTACCCTGGCCGCGGGGCTGTTCGAGATTAAGCGTGCTCGGGGCATCTACCGGCCCGCATTGGCTACACCGGTGCCGATCCCGGGCAGCCCGGTCACGTTGCTCGACGTCGGCGCCAACGTTGAGGTACGCAGCGAGCACCTTGTTCAGTTCGCCTTTATGGGCGCGGCGCTCGCGACGACGGTGCTGGGGCAGCAGCGACCGCGCGTCGCGCTGCTCTCGAACGGCAGTGAGGCCAGCCGCGGCACGGCAGTCGTGATCGAAGCTGGGGAGCAGCTCTCGGCAGGAACGGGCTCAACCTTTGATTTCGTCGGCAACATCGAGGGAAACGACCTCGCCGCAGATATCGCCGACGTGATCGTCACCGACGGTTTCACCGGCAATGTTGCGCTGAAGGTGATGGAAGGGATCTCGCAAGCCGTGGTTGGCGGAATCAGGGATGCTGCGACCAGTTCTGCGCGCGCCAAGCTTGGTGGCGCTCTGCTTCGCCCCGCGCTACGCGGCTTTCGCGATGAGATCGACCCCGAGGGCCCTGGCGGCGCCTACATGCTTGGCCTCCGGCGACTGGCCGTCGTGTCACACGGTCGCTTTACGCGCTACGGGTTTTCGCAGGCGATCCTGCTCGCGGCTCGCGCAGTCAGTGGCGATCTGGTCGGGCGCACCGAGGCGATGCTCGAAGCCGGCGGCGCGCTGCGCCGTTCGGGCAGCCTTGAGGGTGGCAGCCCGTCCGAAGGCGCGGCTAGTTTCCCGCCTGATGACTCGTGACGACGTCCTTGAATTAATCCGCCGGCATCTTGCCGACGAGCTTGACGTCGACCCCGCCACGATCACCGACGAGACGCGCTTCAAAGAAGATCTCGAAGCTGACTCGCTCGACCTCTACACGCTCGTTCAGGAGTTCGAAGACACGTACGGCACAAAGATGTCGGACGAGCAAGCAGCAGAGATTCTCACCGTCGGTCAATCAATCGACTTTGTCCTCGCCCACACCAGCGCCAGCTCCTGAGCCCTGCAAACCCTCATCTCACTCCTCGACGATCTGCCGGCCGACCTTTACCGGCAGGTCTTCACGCATGCCTCATGGGGCGAGCGCAGCAGCGACTCCTACGAGCGGCTTGCCTTTCTCGGCGACAGCGTGCTCGGTTTGGCGATTACCTCGCACCTCTATCCGCTCTTGGAAGCCGACCGCTTCGGCGCTGGGCGGCTGACGAAGATCAGGGCGCAGACGGTTTCAGGAGCTGCCTGCCGCGAAGTGGCGGTTCGCTTGGATGTGCCAGGGCGACTGGCTGCGGCGGCGCCCGAGGGAACCCCGATCGCGGACACGCTCGTCAGCGAACGCGTCCTCTCCTCGATTGTCGAAGCGATCATCGGTGCTTGCTACCTCGAGCAGGGCTACGAGACGACCGCCGCCGCAGTGGTCGACTGCTTTGCTCCCGAATTGGCGCTTGCGCTCGAAAATCCGATCGATTTCAAGTCGGCGCTGCAGGAGCAGCTGGCTGCTCGCGGCCAACTCGTCGAATACGAGATCACAAGCGAGGACGGACCTCCTCACGAGCGGAGCTTCGCGGTCACGGCCAGCGTCGCTGGAGAGGTCGTCGGCCGAGGCGTTGGGCGCACGAAGAAAGCCGCCGAGCAGGAAGCCGCGCGGACCGCGCTCGGGCCGATAGAGGGGGGCGACTGACGTGCATCTGAAGTCGATCAGCCTGAAAGGTTTCAAGTCATTCCCCGAGCGAACCGTGCTCGAGTTCGCGCCCGGCGTTTCAGTTGTTGTCGGGCCGAACGGCTCGGGCAAATCAAATATCACCGATGCCGTGCTCTGGGCGATGGGAGAGCAGTCGCCGCTCGCGGTTCGTGGTCAGAAGATGCAGGACGTGATCTTCGGTGGCGGCCACGGCGTCAAAGCGAGGTCTTCGGCCGAAGTCGAGCTGATCATCGACAACTCCGACGGGGCTATCGAGATGCCGATGGGCGAGATCTCGATCCTTCGCCGTCTCGATCGCAACGGCGAGGGTGAATACCGCCTCAACGGTGCCCGCTGCCGGCTCGTCGACGTGCTTGAGGTTCTTTCCGACACGGGCCTTGGCAAGGAGATGCACTCGGTCGTTTCGCAGGGGCGCGTTGAATCGATCGTTACGTCGAAGCCGCGCGACCGCCGCCTGCTGATCGAGGAGGCCGCCGGTCTTGGCAAGCACCGCAAGCGCCGCCGCCGCGCACAGATCAAGCTCGACCGCGCGCAGGAAAACCTTGATCGCTGCCTCGATATTGAGCGTGAAGCCCGCTCACAACTGCGCCCGCTCAAGCGCCAAGCTGAAGCGGCGGAGCTGCTGGCGCGCGTTGAACGCCAGACGACGGAAGCATCGTGGGAATTGGTCCGTGACGCATCGCGCGTTGGGCGCAGCTCGTTGGAAAGCTCAGAGAAAGCGGCAACCGCTGCACGAGAGGCCCGTGACGCGCTTCAAGAGAAGCTCGGCCAAGTCGACCTAAAGCGTGAAGAGGCCGAGAAGCAACTGGCCGAGCGCAGCGAACGACGCGAAGCGATCGCGCGCCGCGGCGAACTCGCACGCAGCGCGGCCGGCAAAATCGAGATGCGGATTGAGCGTGCGCGCGAGAACGCGCTCGCGCTAGCCGACCGCTTAGAGCAGCGCGAGGGGCAGCTTGAGCGTTTGCGACCTCAAGTGGCCGATGATTCCCCGGACTTAAGCGGCACGCAGCGAATTGCCTCGCTGGAAGCGGCGCTGGCGAAGCTCGATCTCGAACGTGCCGCCGAGCTGGATGCGGAGCTCGCTGCGCTTCTCGTGGAGCGCGACGAAGCTGTCGTTCAGAGCGATGCTGCCGCCGCGACGGCGGCCGAGCTGGTCACGCAGAGAGAGGCTGCCGAAATGGCTGCCAAGAGTGCCCGCGCTGAACTGCGCGAGATCGAGCAGGCGAGCGAACAGGCAACGCGTGAGGTTGCTCGTCTCACGGCTGAGCTCTCGCGGCTG
>CAJBIG010000128.1 GCA_903953065.1 uncultured Solirubrobacterales bacterium | reverse complement strand
GACCGCGATCGCTTCCTCTTCGTGGCCGTTCTGCGCGAGCCAGCGCGGACTCTCCGGCGTCTTGCGGCGGACGAAGATGATTACCAGGGCGGGGATCGCCCCGAAGCCGAGCATCAGCCGCCAAGCAACATTGATCTGAGCGTCGGTCGCGCTGGCGCCGACCTTGCTGGCGACCGCCAACAGAATCACCAGCCCGACGATCGCCGCAAGCAGAATGCCCACGGCCTGCAGGCTGAAAGCGCCTACGAGCCAGCGACCGCGAGCCTTCTTCGGCAGGATCTCAGCGAGGTAGCTGGCGGCGATTGGATAGTCGAGGCCGATCGCGACGCCGACCATGAAACGGAAAAAGATCAGGAATCCAATCGACGGAGCGAAGGCGCAGGCGATCGAGAAGATCACGAAGAGCCAAAGGTCGAAGATGAAGATTCGCCGCCGGCCGATCTTGTCAGCGAGCGGGCCGAGCAGCCCGGCGCCAAAGATCGCGCCGACGATCGCCGCCGCTGAAACGAAGCCAAGCGTCGTGGCGCTTAGGTCGTACTGCTGCTTCAGCAGCGGATTGACAACGCCGATGATGAAGAAGTCGAAGCCGTCGAGCAGGATGCCGAGCGCCGCCAGCAGCCAGAAGCGCTTGTGGCGCTTCGACATCTTTGCGTCGTCGATCGCGTGGCCGAGTGAGACTGCTTCTGAACTCATGGATCTGAGGTTTATCAGCGACGGTGGGGGCGCTGTCGCCCGTTCACCAAGATTTCACCAGAAGGTGACCGGCGACTAACGGAAACGGCCCGGCTCCCAGAGCGGCTCGTCGCCGGCGTTTGCGCCGCGACTGAGAATGAACAGCAGATCGGAGCAGCGGTTGAGGTAACGGAGCAGCTCGGGGTTGAAGTCGTCAACGAGCAGCGTGCGACGCTCGGCGCGGCGGCAGACCGTGCGGCAAACGTGGAGCTGCGCGGCGGCCGCTGTGCCCCCGGGAAGAACAAACGACTTCAGCGGCTCGAGCGTGTCGTTGACTTCGTCGCATCGCTGCTCAACCCACGTGACTTGCTCAGGCAGCACGCGCAGCCGTTCCTTGGGGGCTTCGCCATCCTTCGCTGGCTGCTCAGGAACCGAGAGGTCGGCGCCGACGTCGAAGAGATCGTTCTGAATCTGCCTCAACCAAGCGACGTACTGCTCCGGCATGCCGGCGGTCGTCACGGCGACGCCGATCTGGGCGTTCAGTTCGTCAACCGTTCCATAGGCCTCGATCCGCGCGTCAACCTTCGGCACGCGGCTCATGTCGCCTAGGTGGGTCTCGCCATCGTCGCCGAGGCGGGTGTAGATCTTTGTCAAGTTGACGGTCACTGGCCATCGAGCCTAGCGAGCGTGTAGGCTCTCTGCCATAAGGGTCGGTGGTGAATGGGAAGTCCGGTGAGAATCCGGCGCGGACCCGCCACTGTGACCGGGCAAGAGTCGTCCACAGCGCGAGAGCGCAGCCACTGGATAGCGACAGCTATTTGGGAAGGCGTGGAAGTGACAGGCCCGGGAGCCAGGAAACCTGCCTCCGGCCAAAAAGCACATAAACCCTCGAGGAAAGGGGTTGCTCGATGATTAAAAGTTCGCTCTTGCGAGTGCTCGCGCTCGCTGCTGTATTTGTAATGGCTATCTCGGCGTCGGCCGTGGCAGCGACGAAGGTCAACGTCCGCGTCGAAGGCGCGAAGGCGACGTTATTCGAAGGCGACGTTGCCGTCAGCGCTGGGAAGTTGACTTCGAACAAGGGTGAGGATCGCTCCTCGCACCTTTGCAACGTTGCCGCAAACGGTGGCAGTGGACCGGCGGCAGCTACACCAACCCGCGCACTCCAAGCCGCCTCTGAAAATGCGCTCGGGGATCGCTTGGCTCCACTGAGTTTCGAGTGGTACGCGTCGTTCAGCGACTTCCTCGTTGGCTCGGTTGGTGGCGAAGCGCCGACTGGCGACAACTACTGGGAGCTCTCGATTAACTGGAAGGTCGCCGAGCTTGGTGGCTGCGGAATCGCGCTCAAGAAGGGCGATCAGGTGCTTTGGGCCGTAACAGACGGTGCGACGCCAGCGCTGCGACTTTCGGCGCCCGCGGCGGTCCGCAAGGGCCGTGCGTTCAACGTCCGTGTAACAGACGGGGCGTCCGGCAAGGGGGTAGAGGGCGCGAGCGTCGGCGGAGCAAAGACTGACGCCGACGGAAAGGCCAAACTGACGCTTAAGAGCGGCAGCAAGCGCGTGCTTCGCGCGACTAAGAGTGGAGCGACGCGCTCCAACAGCCAGACGGTTGCGCTGAGGTAGCTCGGTGCGAAGGCGCCTCCACGTTGCAGTGCTGGCCGCGTCGCTGCTTGCGGCGCTGGCCAGCGGCT
>CAJBIG010000127.1 GCA_903953065.1 uncultured Solirubrobacterales bacterium | reverse complement strand
CGCCACCCTAAAGCTTCCTCGTGCATGAATAGAGCGCGATTGTCGCTGCCATAGCGGCGTTTAGCGAGTCCCCGGCTATCTCGATAGAGCGAACCTCGTCGGCAGCGGCCAGCGCAGCCTGAGGAAGACCTTCACGCTCGGCCCCGATCATCAGCGTCAGCTCACCCTCCGGCCATATCGCCCCGTCGAGCTGCAGCGGAGCTGAAGCGGCAAGCGCAACGGTCGCTCCAGGGAGCTGGTCGATCTTGTCGGCTCTCGCAACGGAGACGCTGAAGATCGCTCCCATACTCGCCCGCACCGCCTTCGGGCCAAACGGGTCCGCGCTGCCTGGGCCGAGGATCACGCTGGAGGCCCCGAAAGCGTGGGCGCTGCGGATGATCGTCCCAACGTTTCCCGGGTCGCCAACGCCGTGAAGCCACACCGCGAGCGGTCCGACCGGCTCGCCCCAGCGCTGCTCGTAGATCGCTAGCGCGCGCGTGCCCGACCCAAGCGCCGATACCTCGGCCAAAGCCTCTTCGCTGACCTCGGTCCCGCTCAGCCCACTTCCCTCAGCGACAAAGGAATCGACCGGCTGCCAGCCATTGGCGGCCGCGGCTGCGATCAGATCCTCTCCTTCGGCAACGAAGCGGCCACTGCGGTCGCGGCCGCGCCGCGTGCGCAGCAGCGTCACTTGATTGAGGTTTGGATGTTGAGAGTTGTGGATCGTCATTGGCCTGTGTTTCGCTCAAAAAAAAGGGCGCCCCTCCTTGCGGAAGCGGCGCCCGGTAGCGGCGGAACGGCGGCGGAGTCTACGACTCAGCGGCCGTCGCCTCTCGGGCGGCGTCTACAAATCGGCGGAACGTCTCAGGGTCGCGCACAGCGATGTCAGCTAGCACCTTCCGGTCAAGCTCAATTCCAGCTTCGCTGAGGCCATGCATAAAGGTTGCGTACGTCATCCCGTTCAGCCGCGCTGCGGCGTTGATGCGGGTGATCCAAAGACGGCGGAAGTCACGCTTGCGATTGCGACGGTCGCGGTAGGCGTAGGAATCCGCCTTCATCAGCGTTTCCTTCGCGCGACGGTAGTTCGAGTTCGCCGTTCCGCGGTAGCCCTTGGCGCGCTCGAGTGTTGCGCGACGCTTCTTCTTGGCCGAAACCGACCGCTTTACGCGCGTCACTTGTCGCCCAGCATTCTCTTGACACGCGGAACATCGACTGCGGCTACCTCGGCAGGCTTGCGGAAGCCGCGCTTACGCTTCGGTGACTTCTTTTCAAGGATGTGGCTCGACATCGCTTTGCGCGCACGAACCTTTCCCTTCGAGGTCAGCTTGAAGCGCTTCTTTGCGCCGGAATGTGTCTTCATCTTGGGCATCGCGAACCGGGAGTATAGAAACTCGGCGACAGAACGGCTGAGCGCCAACGCTGTGACGGCTTCCGACTCAGCCGATCTAGGCGGTGTCGGGCGTCTCTGCCGGCGCCTCTGCGGCTGCTTCAACTACCGCTTCAGCGGCCTCTGCGGCAACCGGGCCATCGGCCTCGACCGCTACCTCGTCGGCGACGATCTCCTCAGCCACTGCGACCTCTGCGACCTCAACCTCCGCGGCTGCCCGCGGTGGCGGCGCCGATGCAGCAATCGATCGGGCAAAGGCTTCGGCGTCGGCTTCGGCTTGCGCGGCCGCGATCTCAGCACTGAAGTCAAGCGGCTCGAACTCGGTTATCTCGCCGCTGATTACCTCTTTGCTCGGGCCGAGAACCATCGTCATGTTGCGGCCGTCAAGGTTGGGGCGCTGCTCGACGCTGCCGATCGGCTCGAGTTCGCGCGTTAGGCGGGCGAGGATCGCGCGCCCTAGCTCAGGGTGCGTCACCTCGCGACCGCGGAACATGATCGTCACCTTGACCTTGTCCTTGTGCATCAAGAAGCGCGTCACGTGACCCTTCTTCGTGGCGTAGTCGTGCTCAGCGATCTTCGGGCGGAACTTGATTTCACGGATCGTGATCTGCTTCTGGCCCTTCTTCGCGGCCTTGGCTTTCTGCGCTAGCTCGTACTTGTACTTTGAGTAGTCAGGGATGCGGCAGACAGGCGGGCTCGCTTCAGGCGCCACCTCAACGAGGTCGAGGCCCTTCTCAACCGAGAGCTTCAGCGCGTCGTCAATCTTGAGGATTCCGACCTGTCCGCCTTCATCGTCGATGACACGAACTTCGGCAACACGAATCTTCTCGTTGATCCGAGTCGTGTCACGATCCGGCATACGCCGGTCGAAGCGCCGGGGAACCGGCACTAGCTTCGGAGGCAGCGCGTCAAGGGCGCGGCGTCTGGACGAACATTCGGGTCAACGCGCAGCAGTATAGCCAGATTCAAGGAGATCTCGCCCTTCTCCGGCCTTGACCTCAACAACAGCCCGCGCCTTGCTGCAGATGCGCAGTCGCAGCGGCGGCACGTCGTAGTCGACTCGCACAACACGGTCCTCCCCGTCGAGCCAAAGCAGATCGAGCGAAAAGCGCATGCCGAAGGTGTGCACCGAGCGGCACCGTTCGAGCTTTAGCGCGTAACCAGCCGGGACGCTCTTGCGCCAAGAGAGGCCTCGCATGCGTTGGGCAAAGCTGCCGGCGACGACAACTGTCAAGGCTTCAGCGGCGCGTCACGGTGCGTCTGAGTTTCTGCGGCGACATGGTCTGCGAACGACGCGATCGGGAACGAACCGATATCGCCTTCGCCATGGCGACGGACGGCAACGCTCTGCCCTTCAGCCTCTTTGTCGCCTACAACAAGCATGTAGGGAATCTTTGCAAGCTCGTTGTCCCGGATCAGCTTCGAGACCGACTCCGATCGAAGGTCGACTTCGACGCGCAGTCCGCGTGCGCGAAGCTGCGCGGCGATCGCTTCCGCCGCCTCGCCGTGACGGTCGGAGACTGGAATCACGACGACCTGAACCGGGGCCAACCAGACCGGGAACTCGCCAGCGAAGTGTTCGATCAGGATCCCAATGAAACGCTCGTAGGAACCCATCAGCGCGCGGTGGATCATCACCGGCCGGTGGACTGAGTCGTCAGCACCGGTGTATTGAAGGTCGAAGCGTTCCGGCATCGAGTAATCGAGCTGCACCGTGCCGAGCTGCCAAGAACGATCGAGCGAGTCGGTCATGTGGAGATCGATCTTCGGCCCGTAGAAGGCGCCGTCGCCAGGGTTCAGTTCGTACTCAAGCCCGCGCGCCTCGAGTGCCCCGATCAGCGCGGCCTCGGCACGGTCCCACATCTCATCGCTGCCGATTCGCTGCTCGGGCCGCGTTGAAAGTTCAAGGTGAACGTCGAAGCCGAAGAGCTCGTAGGTTGCGAAGGCAAACTCAAGGCAGGCGGCAACCTCGTCGGCGATCTGATCTTCGGTGCAGAAGATGTGCGCGTCGTCCTGTGCAAAGTGGCGCACACGGAGAAGACCGTGGAGAGTGCCGCTCAGCTCGTTGCGATGGAGCAAGCCCGGCTCCGAGTAGCGCACCGGAAGCTCACGGTAGCTCCAACGCCGACCACCAAAAAGGTGGGCGTGACCGGGGCAGTTCATCGGCTTGAGCCCGAACTCACGGTCCTCGGTGTTGGTGACGAACATGTTCTCGCGGTACTTCTCCCAGTGGCCTGAAGTCTTCCAAAGCTCGGCGTCGTAGAGCTGTGGCGTTTTCACCTCTTGGTAGCCGCGGGCCGCGCCCATCTCGCGGGAGAGCGCCACCAGCTCGTTGAAGACGGTCGTCCCGCGCGGCAGCCAGAACGCCGAGCCAGGAGAGACCTCCGAGAACTCGAAGAGCTCGAGTTCCTTTCCGAGCCGACGATGGTCTCGGGCGCGCGCGGCATCGAGCCGCTCGAGCTCGGCTTGTAGATCCTTCTTGTCGAAGAACGCGGTGCCGTAGATCCTCGTCAACATCGTCCTGTCGGAATCGCCGCGCCAGTAGGCACCGGCGACCGACTGAAGCTTGACGGCGCCTATCGCCTTCGTTGACTGCCCGTGGGGACCGCGACAAAGATCGGTGAACGGCCCGTTCGTGTAGAGCGAAACGGTTTCAACGCCCTCGTCACGGATGAGGTCTTCGATCAGCTCGACCTTGTAGTCCTGCTTCTCGTTGCGGAAACGCTCGAGGGCATCTTCGACGCTGAGCTCTTCACGCTCGAAACCCTCCCCCGCCTTGATGTGCTTCTTCATCTGGGCTTCGATCGCCTCAAAGTCGTCTTCGCTGATCACGACGCCCTCGGGAAACTCGAAGTCGTAGTAGAAGCCACGCTCGATCGCCGGGCCAATCGACACCTTCACGCCCGGGTAGAGCTCCGTGACGGCGGCCGCGAGCACGTGCGCAGCGTCGTGGCGCATCAGCGCGAGCCCGTCGTCACCGGAGGATTTCGTGATGATCTCGATCGGCTCATCAGCCGTGAGCGGAGCAGCAAGATCACGCAGTTCACCCTGCTGGCGGTAGGCAAGTGCGGCGCGGGCAAGGCCCGGGCCTATTGCTTCGGCCGCATCTAGCCCACTCGCGCCATCTGCGAGCTCTAGTGCGGTGCCGTCTGGAAGAGTTACTTGCACGGGGCTGATGCTACGCGAGCGGAAGGGAGATCACTTACAGCCGCGACCAAATCGGGAAAAGAATGCGCCGTCACTTGCCAATTTGGCGCTCTCGCTCCGCTAACGTTGAGGCATGGCCGAATCACCGATCGAGCGCGTTTACCGACGCGGACCGCTGCGCAACGTCTGGCCTTCAACCGCGCGCCCGCTCACGCATCGAGCCGCGCGCAAGGCCGACGCCAGCTACGGCGTCTCAGATACCCCTGACTGGCGCAACGTTGATTGGCCAGCCCACACAAAGCAGGTTGAGATCAACGGCCGCTCGGTCAATTACGTCGATATCGGTCGCGGCACGCAGACCGTGCTTTTCATTCACGGCCTTGGCGGCTCATGGCAGAACTGGCTAGAGAACCTTCCACGAACGGCCGAGCACTGCCGCGCAATCGCACTCGACCTCCCTGGCTTCGGTCGCTCCGAGATGCCTGCCGATCCAATCTCGATCACAGGCTTTGCGGCCACCGTTGACGCGTTCTGCGAAGCGCTCGGCCTCGGCCCTGTCGTGCTCGTCGGTAACTCGATGGGTGGCTTCACGGCGGCCGAGGTCGCGATCCAGCACCCGGAGCGAGCCGAGCTGCTGGTTCTGGTTGACGCTGCCGGCATCAGTTCAGCCAACGTCACGCGCTCACGGCCAGGGGAGCGCCTCGCACGCCAGCTAATGATGCGCGGACAGGGCGACCCGGAGGCAGCAAAGCGGATGTTGACGCGGCCGGGATATATGGCGCTAGGCATGGGCCTCGTGGCGCGCTACCCGACGCGGATTTCGAAGGAGCTCCTGTCAGAGCAGCTCTTGACGTTCGGCGACGCCGGCTTCAGCGACGCGTTTGAGGCGATCCTCAGCTACGACTTCCGCCACCGGCTCGGGGAGATCGGCTGCCCTGTACTCGTCATCCAAGGAGAGAACGACATCCTCGTGCCGCTCGGAGACGCGATCGAGTTCTGTGAGCTGATTCCAAGCTCTGAGCTGCTGACGATGGCCGACACCGGCCACGTGCCGATGTTCGAGCGGCCGGTTCAGTTCAACGACGCGCTGCTTGACTTCATCGCAGCGCCGACTGCGGCAACCGGTTAGCTTCTGCGCGATGGATTCGACGGCTGCAGCAATGAAAGCTCAAGGGGCCGTCTTGCGCGGCCTGATGCGGCTTGGGCCGGCCGCGCAGCTACGGCTCGCCGGCGGCACGCCAACCGTGCTCGACGGACAGACGCTTGACCCAGGAATCCAGTTGCTGCTGAAGCTCATGGCAATGGCTCCCCAGCCTGAGATGGAGAGGCTCAGCCCCGTTCAGGCCCGCGCCGGCGTAACAGCAACTCGCTCAATGATCGCGGCGCCCGAGCTGCCGATGGCCAGCGTTACTGACGTCACAGTCGCCGGCGCCGAAGGCTCACTGCCGGCTCGCCTATACGTCCCCGAAGAATGTGCGGACAGCACCAGCCCGCTGCTCGTCTTCTACCACGGCGGCGGCTTCGTAATCTGCGATCTCGAAACCCATGACGCGCCCTGCCGTCTCCTTGCGCAGCACTCCGGTTGCCGCGTCCTATCGGTCGACTACCGGCTGGCCCCCGAACACAAGTTCCCAGCCGCCGCCGATGACGCGCTGGCCGCGTTCCGCGACACCGTCGCTAGGGCCGACGAGTTTGGCGCCGACCCCTCGCGGATTGCGGTCGGGGGCGACAGCGCCGGCGGTCAGCTGGCCACGGTTACCGCTCAGCAAGCGCTCGCGGAAGGCGGCCCAGCCCCGGCTTTTCAGCTTTTGATCTACCCGGTCTGCGATTTCGCCGAGAAGTACCCCTCCTACCACCTCTTTGCGACTGGCTTCTTCCTGACCGAAGCGCAGATGGACTGGTTCGGCCAGCACTACCTAAGCCCCGACGACGATCTTGACGACCCGAAGGCCTCGCCGCTTAAGGCTGGCCCACTGGCCGGCTTGGCGCCGGCGCACATCATCACCGCAGGGTTCGATCCGCTCCGCGACGAGGGAGAGGCCTACGCCGCAAAGCTCAAGGGAGATGGCGTCGAGGTAACGCTGAGGCGCCACTCGACTCTGATCCACGGCTTCATCAACATGGCCGGCGCAAACCGCACCTCACACGACGCTGTCTGCGAGATGGCCGGCGTCCTGCGAGCGGCGCTTGCTGCTTGAGCGACGCCGGTAGGGTCTCCCGAGTGTTTACGAAGCTCAGCCTCGGTGCGGCGCTCGCTGCGTCGCTTGTTATTGGCGCGGCCGGATGCGGCGGCAAAGCCCTCGACCAAGCGATTGTCGTCGGCGGCTCGCCGTCGTCGCAGCCCTTCGTCTCGTTGGCGGTGGACCGGTTCGCGAAGGAAAACGACCTGGCTCGGTTCGACATCTCGATGGTAGGCAGCGGACAGGGACTCGGAAAACTCTGCGACGGACTGGTCGACATGGCCGTGACCGCTCGTGAGATAGCGCCGAACGAAACCGAAGCCTGCAGCGGTTCGGGCATTCCGCTGGCGAAGATCCCCGTTGCCCGCGACGCGATCGTTCTCTTCACAAACAAGGACAACCCGGCCAACGTGAGCTGCCTTTCGCTTCCCCAGATCTACTCGTTGGTGGGGCCCGAGTCGACCGGCATTGATAAATGGAACGGTGGCGCTTCGCTGGCCCGGGCGCTGGGCGAGAAGCAGACCTTGCCT
>CAJBIG010000126.1 GCA_903953065.1 uncultured Solirubrobacterales bacterium | reverse complement strand
GAAAACTTCAACACTGAGATTGGGCTACCGCTGACGATCCTCTCGGCGCCGGCAGATACCGAAGTGCTGGTTCTTGAGATGGCAATGCGCGGCGAGGGCCAGATCGCTGAGCTGACGCGAATCGCGGAGCCGGACGTCGGAGTGGTCGTCAACGTTGGCCCTGTGCACCTCGAGCTGCTGGGCACAGTTGAGGCGGTAGCGCGCGCCAAGGCCGAGCTGATAGCCGGCCTTGCGCCGGATGCGGTCGCAATCGTGCCGGCAGGTGAAGCGCTCCTCGAACCTCACATGCGCAGCGACCTGCGGACCGTGCGCTTCGGCCCTGGCGGCGAGCTCGAACAGCTCCCGGCAGCTATTGAGCTGCCGTTCGCTTCGGCGCACATGCGCCAAAATGCGCTCGCCGCGCTTGCAGCGGTGAGAGCTCTTGGCGTCGAGCCAAGCGGCCTAATCGAGGTCGAACTGTCGAAGCTGCGTGGTCAACGCCTGCTGTTAGAGGACAATGTCGTCGTTATCAACGACTGTTACAACGCAAACCCGATGTCGATGCGCGCAGCACTCGACGACCTTGCCGATTCAGCTTCAGGCAGAACCGTCGCCGTGCTCGGCGACATGCGCGAGCTCGGCCCCGATCAGCGCCGCTTCCATGCCGAGCTAGGGGCCCACGTGCGCGAGGCCGGCGTCGAGGTGCTCGTCACGGTCGGTGAGATGGCTCGCGACGCAGGACCGCCCTTCGGCGGCGAAAACCTTTACTCGCTGCAAGACGCCGCGCAAGCCGCTCAGCAGATCGCGTCGATCATCGAGCCGGGCGACACGGTTCTGATCAAAGGCTCACGCGGGGTTGGCCTGGAGGTAGTAGCCGAAGCCCTTTGCGAGGCGCTCCCGCCAGCTGCCGGAGGGCGCGCCTGATGGGTGAGGTGCTGATAGGCGGCACCTGCGCGCTGCTGATCTGCGTATTCGCCGCGCCGCGGCTGATCACCTATCTGCGCGGGCGCGAATTCGGCCAGCAGATTCGAGAAGAAGGGCCCGCCGGCCACCACGCCAAAGCGGGGACGCCGACGATGGGCGGCGTACTGATCTTCATCTCGATCGCAATCCCATTTCTCGTCTTGACGAGCTGGGACTGGCGCGCTGTCGCCGTTTTCGGGACCGCTGTGGCCTGCGCGCTGCTCGGGTTTGCCGATGACTATTCGAAGATCGTGCGACGCCGCTCGCTTGGCCTGCGCGGACGTACGAAGATGCTCGTACTACTGCTGATCTCAGTTGCACTCTGGTGGCTGGCGACTCATAAAGCAGGGCTCTCTACGACGATTCAGCTCCGCTTCGTCGATGCAAACCTCGACCTCGGGCTCTTCTTCCCCGTCGCCGTCTTCCTTGTCATCGCAGGCTCAACCAACGCCGTCAATCTCAGCGATGGACTTGACGGCCTCGCCGCAGGCTGTGTCGCGATCGTCATGCTCGCCTACGTTGCGATCACGTTCATCACGACCGGCGACCGCGACTTGGCGCTGCTCAGCGCCTGCATCGTCGGCGCTTGCATTGGGTTCCTCTGGTTCAACGCCTTCCCGGCCACGATCTTCATGGGAGATACCGGCTCGCTCGGGCTCGGTGGTGCGATCGGTGCGATGGCCGTGATGACCGACACGATGCTGCTGCTGGTGTTGATCGGCGGCATCTTCGTGATCGAAGCGCTCAGCGTGATCATCCAGGTCTCCGTCTTCCAAAGCATGCGCAAGCGGGTCTTCTTGATGGCGCCGATTCACCACCACTTCGAGATGCGCGGCTGGTCGGAGACGAAGATCATTCTGCGCTTCTGGATCATCGCCGTGGTCTGTTCGGCGATCGGATTTACGCTCTACCAAGCCAACATCACCTAAGCGGCGGCGTATCGTTGGAGCCATGGCCGCTGCTCGTCGCCCTCCAATTCCGCCCGGCCCGTGGCTCGTAGTAGGCCTTGAGCGCTCCGGCGCCGCCTGCGCGCGCGCTCTTTGGAAAAGGGGTGAGCCGGTCATCGGCGTCGATATCGGCGAGCCACCGCAGGCCGAAGCGTTGCGCCACGAAGGGATCGAGATTTCCGTCGGCAGCGACGGCGTCGAGGAGCTCGGGCGCGCCCGAGCAGTTGTCCGCAGCCCCGGCGTGCCCAACGAAGCCGCCGTGCTCGTTGCTGCGCGCGCCGCAGGAATCCCGATTTACAGCGAGCTTGAGCTCGGTTGGCGAATGTTGGAGTCGCCGTTCGTTGCCGTCACAGGTACAAACGGAAAGACGACGACGGTTGAACTCCTCGGAGAGATCTGGCGTGCGGCCGGCCGCGACGCTGTTGTGGCAGGCAACGTCGGCACTGCGGTCAGTTCGCTTGTAGGCAAGATCGGGCCGGAGACGACGGTGATCTGCGAAGCGAGTTCATTCCAACTTGAAGATTCCGTTGCCTTCGATCCTGAGGTCGCGGTGCTGCTTAACATCGCACCCGATCACATTGACCGGCACGGCAGTTTCGAGTCCTACCGCCGAGCGAAACTGGAGCTCTTCGCCTTTCAGGATCGGGAGGACTTTGCCGTCGGACCCGAAGCGATGCTGACTTTGGCCGGCGGCGGCGCGCGGCGCGTGACGGTAGATCTCAGCGGCGGCAACGGTGCCGACCTCGAGCTGCGCGACGGGCTGATCTGCTGGAACGGAACCGCTCTGCTGGCAGCCAGTGAAGTCCGTCTGCGCGGCGCGCACAACCTTGAGAACGCGCTCTGCGCCGCGGCGGCTGCGCTAAGCGCCGGAATCCCCGGGGAGGCGGTGGTGGCAGGGCTGAAGTCATTCGCAGGCGTCGAGCACCGACTCGAGGAGCTTGGCACCAGTCAAGGCGTGCTCTGGGTCAACGACTCGAAGGCGACCAACGTGGCGTCGACGATCGTCGCTCTGGCTGCCTTCGAGCAGCCGGTCCTGCTGATCGCAGGGGGTGAAGCGAAGGGCCAAGAGTTCGCCGCTCTGGCAGAGGCGGCTGCGGCGAGCGTGAGAGCCGCATTTCTGATCGGAACTGACGCTGAGCAGCTCTCATCATCGTTTGAGGGGTTGGTCGACTCGAGCCGTTACGGAAGCCTTGAAGAGGCGGTTGCCGCCGCCGCCGCCACGGCTTCCGAAGGCGAAATCGTGCTGCTTTCGCCGGCCTGCGCAAGCTTTGATCAGTTCCCGGGAGGCTTCGAGCAGCGAGGCGAAGAGTTTCGCCAGATGGTCCAGCAATTACCTGGCTTTCTCAGTCCTTAGAAGATCCGGGAAGGAGTTCGCAGACCGGCGCCGAAGGAGAGTCAGGATGGCCCGAGCGAGCGCACCTGCGCAAGACCAAAGCTTCGCTCGTGAAAGCGTGCGTTCTCGCTCGATCGAAGAGGACGTTCTGCTTACCGCCGTTTTCTGTCTCGTCGCTTTTGGTGCCGTGATGGTCTACAGCGCATCATCGGCCTCGTCGGTAGTGGCAGGCCGCGGCGATGGAACCGCGCTCCTGATTCGTTACCTCGTTTTCGCTGCCCTCGGTTTCGTTGGCCTGAACATCGCAAGTCGGTTCCCACTGAAGAAACTGCTCGCCTTGACAGGGCCGCTGCTGGCGATCGCCTTCGTGATGCTGATAGCGGTGAAGATCCCGGGCATCGGCGTCTCCGTCAACGGCGCCCGTCGGTGGATCGGTTTTGGCGAGCTGCAGTTCCAGCCCAGCGAGCTGGCGAAGCTCGCACTGGTTCTCTACACGGCGCGTTTTCTGGCCGAAAGGCCACGCGGCTTCAAGCGCTCGGGAGAGCTCTTGCCGCTGGCGTTGGTCGTGGGCGGTGCGATTTTGCTGGTCGTCACGCAGCCGGATCTGGGCACGGCGCTGGTCGCAGGTTTCACCTGCGCGGCGATGTTGGTTGCGGCCGGAATCAAACTGCGCTGGCTCGCCGGCTACGCGGGCGCTGCCGGAGTCTTCGTGCTGCTCTACTCGCTCAGCGCCCCGTACCGCCGTGACCGGCTGACAGCTTTTCTTAACCCCTGGGACCACGCCAGCGACATCGGTTTCCAGGCAGTCCAGGGCCAGATCGCAATCGGGTCCGGGGGGATCTTCGGCCGCGGTCTCGGGCAGTCCGTACAGAAGATCTTCTACCTGCCGGAAGCCCACACCGACTTCATCCTCTCGATCATCGGTGAGGAGCTTGGAGTGGCTGGCCTCTGCGGCCTACTGGTGCTCTACGCGCTTGTTGCATGGGCCGGCCTGCGAATCGCGCAATCGGCCAGTGGGCGCTACGCACAGCTGCTGGCTGCGGGGGTCACCTCACTGATCCTCTGTCAAGCCTTGCTCAATCTTTTTGCGGTGCTCGGAATTGCGCCGCTGACCGGAGTGCCGCTTCCCTTCCTCTCATACGGTTCGACCAGCCTCGTTACGCTGCTCGCGGGCGTGGGGCTCCTGCTTAATATTGCCCGCGGGGGCTCCGCAAAGACGCGCGCCGCCGCCGCCGAGCCCGATGCGCGACGATCCGAGGACGACTATGAAGACGACCTACCTGATCGCAGCCGGCGGAACCGCCGGCCACGTAGTGCCAGCACTCGCGGTCGCCGACGCGCTGCGCACTAGCGGCGCGCGCGTAGTCTTCGTCGGTGGAGATCGGGCCGAGGCCGATCTGGTGCCGCGGGCAGGATTCGAATTTCGCCGTATCCCGGTCGAGGGTCTCGACCGCAGCAACCCGTTGAGAGCAATTCGCGCGGTGGCCAAATCGATCGCGGCAACGTTCACGGCGTGGAAGATGATCGGGCGGCTGCGTCCTGCAGCGGTGCTCGGGGGTGGCGGTTACGTGGCCGGCCCGGTCGGTGCTGCCGCGGTTCTGCGACGAGTCCCGCTCGTTTTGACCGAAGCCGACTCTCACTTTGGCTTGACCAACCGCCTGCTCGCACCCTTTGCGAGCAAGGTCTGCTTGGCATTCCCGCTCGAAGGGCGGTCAGCTCAGCGCTACATCGTTACCGGAAGGCCGATCCCTCCGCAGGCGCAAGACGCGCGCGTGGCCCGCGAGCGTTTCGGGCTTAGCGACGAAGACCAAGTGGTTGTCGTCGTGGGCGGTTCGCTAGGCGCCCGTTCGATCAATGAGGCCGCGCTTGAAGCGTTCGCAGACGATTCGCGATTGAAGGTGATCCACGCTGCCGGCGAGCGCGACTTCGCGAGCCTTGACGAGCGGCCGCGCGGCGCCAACTACCAGCTCTTCGGCTACATCGATTCGTTCTCCGAGGCGCTGCTCGCCGCCGACTTAGTCGTGTCGCGCGCCGGTGGTTCGGTCTTTGAGATCGCCGCAGCAGGCCGGCCGGCAATCTTGGTTCCATACCCGCACGCAGCGGCCGACCATCAGGCAGGCAACGCACGCTGGATGGAGCAGGCCGGCGCGGCAACGGTCCTTGACGACGGAGCTTTAAGCGGAGCGCGCCTCGCCGACGAAGTTGATCGCCTTCTCGCCGACCCGCCGCTACTGGCGCAGATGGCGCGCGCCTCTGCCGCGATTGCGCGCCCGGACGCGACCGGTGCAGTTGAGGCTGAGCTGCGGGCCGCAGGGGGCGAGTGATGGTTGACTCGGCAGACTGGAGTTCGCGACAGCTTCACTT
>CAJBIG010000125.1 GCA_903953065.1 uncultured Solirubrobacterales bacterium | reverse complement strand
TTACAGAGACGCTACAGACACCAGCCGAGTTTCCTGATACGCTGCCGCCGTCCGTAAGTCCCTTCTAGTTGGAGCCACTCTATGACACCCGTCCTCTACGCCCTCGGTCACTTCTGCACGAAGCACCGCTGGGCCGTCGTCATCGCCTGGGTAGTAATCCTCGCCGGCATGGTGATCGGCTCCCAGGCGCTTGGCTGGAACACGTCCAACAACATGAAGCTCAACGGCACGGGCAGCCAAGACGCGACCAACCTGCTTGATGATCGCTGGCCAGAGGCCGCAAACGGCTCGATCCCCGTAGTCCTCGGCGCCCCTGGCGGCACGCAGATCAGCGACTCTGAGTACACCGACGCGATCAACGAGACAGTCTCTAACTACCAGAACGACTCAAACGTCACCTCCGTAACCAGCCCGCTTGGCACGTCACAGCAGTCAGAGTCGCTGAACAGCAAGGACGGCCAGATCGCGATCATCAGCGTCGTTATCAAGCAGTCAGCCAACGAGCTGACGGTCGATCAAGGTAACGCCCTAGTCGACCTCTCTGAGCCCGCCACCAAGGCCGGCCTGTCGGTCGGCCTTGGCAGTTACGTCGGCAACGCTGTCTCGAATCCAAGTACCAACCTGAGCATCATCGTCGGGATTGGTGCGGCATTGATCATTCTGCTCTTCACCTTCGGCACGCTGCTCTCGATGGGGCTCCCGATGGTGACCGCTCTGTTCGGCCTTTTCACAGGGCTCTGCGGCATCTATCTGCTCGGAGCGGTTATCTCGATGCCATCGATCGGGCCGACGCTCGGGATCATGATCGGACTTGGCGTTGGAGTCGATTATGCGCTCTTCATGGTCAGTCGCCACCGACAGCACCGCGGCATGGGGCTCGATTATCACGAAGCAGCCTCACGCGCTACTGCAACTGCTGGCGGAGCGATCGTCTTTGCCGGCTCAACCGTGATCATTGCGCTGTGCTGCATGCTCGTTGTCGATGTGCCGCTGCTCTCGGCGATGGGCTTCGCAGGGGCCGTATCGGTGCTCTTCGCGATGCTCACGGCACTAACGCTAATGCCGGCCCTGCTTGCAATCGCAGGCAAGGGGCTCGATCGCTTCGCGCTTCCGGGCTTCTCGATTGAGAAGCAGGAGAAGAACGCGGAATCCCCTCGCTGGACGGCTTGGGCCAAGGCGATTGTGCGTCACCGAGTGATCGCGGTCATCGTCTCGCTGATTGTGCTCGCTTTCCTTTCCTACCCGATCCACCAGCTCTTCCTCGGGCAGCAGGACAACGGCACCTTCCCAACCGACACGCAGGCGCGGATCTCATACGACCTGCTCGACGAGGGTTTTGGCGTCGGCGCTAACGCCGGCTTCCAGATCGCGATCGCGATTGACTCGACCGATACCAGCACGGTCCAGACTCAGCTGGACGATCTGCAAACGGCTCTCGCGGGCGCCTCCGGGGTTGCATCGGCCACTCAGGCCTCAGTCAACTCCGATGGCAATGCGGCAACGATCAACGTTACGCCGACGACCGGTCCCGCGGCAGAAGCGACATCAAACCTGGTCGGTTCGCTGCGCGACACGACTATTCCTAACGCCACCAAGGGCACCTCTTTGACCGCCTACGTCGGCGGTTCGACCGCGAGCTACGTCGACTTGGCGACCTTGATCGGCGACCGGCTGGTCTTGACGATCCTGATCGTCGTGGCGCTCGGATTCATCTTGATGACACTGGCCTTCCGCGCGCTCGGGTTGGCACTGATCTCGTCGATAATGAACCTAATAACCGTCCTAGCCGCCTTCGGCATCACGACGGCTGTCTTTGAGGTCGGCACTGGCCTCTCACTGATCGGGATCAACGAAACAATTCCGGTTCTCAGCTACGTCCCTCTAATCGTCTTCGCGATCATTTTTGGGCTCTCGATGGACTACAACGTCTTCCTGATGAGCGTGGTCCGCGAGAAGTGGCTTGCGAAGAAGGACGCTCAGGGCGCGATCATTGAGGGCTTGGCGTCGACCGGCAAGATCGTCAGTGCTGCGGCGCTGATCATGACCTGCGTCTTC
>CAJBIG010000124.1 GCA_903953065.1 uncultured Solirubrobacterales bacterium | reverse complement strand
GAGGAGAGCCCGTCGTTCGCCAGTCGCGCCTTTGCGGAAGGGAAGCGCTTGACCGGGAGAACAGCAACGAGGCTCATACTCAAAGAGATAGCGCTTCAGCGGCGGCCAGTGCGTTGCGGGCAACAATTCGGCGCGACTCGGGAGAGTCCATGAGGGTCGATGCGACGGTCACCTTGAGCCCCTTAATTGCCGCCGGCTCGTCGGTCATCAGCCCATCGATCAGGCCTTCGTAGGCGGCGGCGATTCCTGCTGCGTCGAGGCTCAAACCGGCGTGCTTCATGAACTCCGCCGTGGGGCCCTTCAGCACCCCGCCGGCAACGATTGGCGAGACGGCAAGCACCGGCGCCGGCGCCTCGAGCAGCGCTTCATAGACGCCGCTGAGCTCAAGGATCGGACCGATCGAAATAACCGGGTTCGAAGGGCCGATGATTATTGCCCGAGCTCCGGCGATCGCCTCGAGCACCTCAGCACTCGGCCTTGCTTCCTCGATTCCGATGAGGCGGACGCCGTCGACGGGACCCTTGCCTTGCTCGGCGATCAGGAACTGCTGCAGGCCGTGCCAGCTGCCGCGCGCCTGCACCTGGGTGTGGACGGTCTGGTTGGTCATCGGCAGTACGCGCGCCTCAACGCCGATCGCGCTGGTCAGCAGCGCCATTGCCCGCGTCGGTGATCTGCCGCGCTCGAGCAGCCGCCTGCGCTCGGCGCACCATGCGATGTCGCGATCGCCGAGGTTGAACCAGACGCTGCTGCCATGGCGGCGCAGCCCGTCCATCGCATGAAAAGTATCGCCGGCGATGCCCCAGCCGCGCGAGTCGATCAGATCGGCGAGCGTGAAGCTGATCAGGTCCGGGTCAGGCGAGACGGGGACACCGTAGATCTCAATGTCGTCGCCGGTGTTGGCGATCACGACGAGATCCTCGCCGACGTGGTCAAGCAGTCCACGTGCCAGCTTTGCGCCGCCGGTTCCGCCGGCGAGTACGACTACCGGGCCGCGGCTCACAGCCCTGTGATGCGGATGCCGGCGTGCGCCTTGTTACGGATGTTGATGCCGATCATCAACGCCGTCAGCGACTCGGTGATACGAGAGTTCTCAAGCCTTCCGGCGTCAACGGCGCGAAGGCCGACGATCGCCTCGATCAGCTCTGAAGCGACTGCCTTGTGCTCCTTGTCGTCGCCACAGACGAGGACGTCTTCGTCAAACTTGTGATCGGGATCAGCGAGCATCGCGGCGCTGACGGTGTGCAGGGCGCTAACGATGCCAACGCCTTCTGGCAGCAGCGAGGCGGCCTGCTGAGCGGCCGATCCCTGCCAGACGCCGATCATCTGTGTTGGCTTGCCGCCGACCTGTGCGGCAAGCGGCACGCTGGCGTCAATCACGAGCTGCCCTGGTTTCAGCGACTCGCCGATCTGCTTCACGGTCGTTGCCTGAGCGCTGAACGGCACGGAGAGAACGACGAGTGGCGAGACGGCCGCGGCGGCAACGTTGTCGACCCCTTCTACGGCGGCGCCGGGAGCGGCCGCGACTACCGCGGCGGCAGCTTCAGCGGCGCGCTCGGCGTCGCGCGAACCAAGCACGAGCGGCACGCCAGCCTGTGCCCAGCGCAGCGCAAGGCCTTGGCCGAGGGCGCCGCTGGCGCCGATGATCGAAACGGAGGAAGGCAAGGGCATCGGCGCGGAGTATAGGTTTCAGCGCATGAGACTTGAGAAGAAGTTGGCCGTTGTGACCGGCGGCGCGAGCGGAATCGGCGCTGCCACATGCCGAAGACTGGCCGCCGAAGGGGCGACCGTCGTCGTCGCCGACCTGCAGATCGACGCGGCCCGTGAACTCGCAGGGGAGATCAGCGGCGTGGCAATCGAGCTTGACGTAACCGACTTTGCCGCCGTCCACGCCAGCTTCGACGCCGTCGCCGCCGAGCACGGGCAGATTGACATCCTCGTCAACAACGCCGGCACCGATCGCTTCGCATTCTTCATCCATACCGATGAGGAGCTTTGGGATTTCCTGCTCGCCGTAAACGTCAAGGGCGTCTTCAACTGCACCCATGCCGTTCTGCCATCGATGCATCAGCGCAAGGGCGGGGTGATCGTGAATGTCGCCAGTGAGGCCGGCCGCACCGGCTCTCCCGGCTCGGTTGTTTACTCGACCGCCAAGGCAGGGGTAATTGGCTTTACGAAAGCGATCGCGCTTGAGTCGGCCCGCTACAACGTGCGCAGCAACGCCGTCGCGCCCGGCCCCGTTGACACGCCGCTGTTCCAGGCCGCCTCAACGATGCTCGGCGAGATCGGTGAGCGGCTGCAGCAAGGGATGATTTCGAAGACGGCCATGGGCCGCGCCGGCCAGCCCGAGGAGGTCGCAGCGGCGATCGCCTTCCTCGCCAGCGACGACGCCTCATTTGTGACCGGCCAGACGCTGAACGTCAGCGGCGGCCTCTCGATGGCCTAGCTGCCGCTGAAGTTGGGGTCGCGCTTCTCGCTTAGGGCGCTCACGCCTTCGGCGAAGTCGGCGCTGCCCGCGCAGAGCTGCTGAGCGGCGACCTCCTGCTCAAGCGTCGAAGCCAGCGCCGGCTTGGCTGCGGCGTCCATCACGCGCTTTGAGAGGCCGACGGCAATCGGCGCGCAGGCAAGCAGTTCAGCCACCAGTTGATCGGTGGCGGCGTCGAGCTCTTCAGCGG
>CAJBIG010000123.1 GCA_903953065.1 uncultured Solirubrobacterales bacterium | reverse complement strand
TGATCGAATGGGCCCGCACCGTCGGCTATGAACGGGTCTGGCTGCCCGACCGGGTCGTCGACATCGAGGCCGAGCCCGCGATCGTTGGCGTCGCGAAGGTCAATTGCCGCACCTGCGGCGCCCGCTGGGAGGATTCATCGACCGACTTCTGGCTCAAGGTCCGCGACAACGGCTTCTTCCCAGCCTCCTGCCCGGCCTGCGGTGACTCGCTGCCAGAGATGACGGTGGAGGCCGAGCAGGCGGACGTGGAGGCCGACGTGGCCGAACAGGAGCGGCTCGCTAGTTAAGCGTCGGGTCGTCAGGCATCGTCGCGATCACGACGTACTCGCCGCCCTTGCGGCGCAGCAGCGATGACCAAAGCCCTTCGGGGTCTTCGGTGAAGACGTCCTCGCGCAGCGCGGGCTCGACGATCCAAGATTCCTCTTCCATCTCCGCTTCGAGCTGACCTGGCTCCCAGCCGGCGTGGCCAGCGAAGACGCGGGCGCGGTTCACAACGTCGGCGAGGTGCTCGTGCGCGTCGGCCTGCGAGCCGAGGAAGCCAAGGTCGTCGTCGATTAGCATCGCGGCGGCGTCAAGGTCGGCGAACTCGGCTAGAACCGTTACCGACGACTCGCCAACCGGGCCTCCGAGGTGAACTGCGTCGTCGTGCTCGGCCAGCTCTTCAAGTTCGGGCACGGCGCCGGCGACGGTCACTTCGGCCGGGCGGTTCAAGATCACGCCCATCGCGCCGGCCTCGTTGTGCTCGGCGATCAGCACGACCGTGCGGCGGAAGTTTGGGTCGTGCACTGCCGGTGATGCGATCAGCAATTGGCCACGGAGCGAGTCCACACCCGTATCTTGCCTTATAGAGATGCGGACTCTTGTTATTTCCGATTTACACCTTGGCTCGCTGCTTGACCGGGATGTGCTCAGACGCCCGCAGGCACTGGCAATTCTTGAGTCGCGAGTGGCGCAGATGGATCGGCTTGTGCTGCTTGGCGACACGCTCGAACTGCTTGAAGGAAGGCCGGAGGCGGCGAGAGAGGCGGCGCGGCCTGTACTGAAGACGCTCGGCGGCGCGCTCGGTTCCAGCGGGCAAGTGATCGTTGTTCCCGGCAACCATGACCACTCCTTGATCCGCCATTGGCTCTCGCAGCGCTTGAAGGGCGGGCAGCCACTGCGACTCTCGACGCAAGTTCCACGCGGCGCCAGCGACCTGCTCGAGGAGCTCTGCGGCTGGCTTGCGCCGGCGCAGGTTGAGGTTCGCTACCCGGGCGTCTGGCTCGGCGAGGGAATCTTCGCGATGCACGGCCACTACGGCGACCGCCACGTGCTCGGCGCGCTTGCCTGGTGGGGAGGCTCTGAGCCGCCCGAGCAGCTCAGCGTCAGTGATTACGAACGCGCGCCCGGCTCCGACAGCGGCGCGCTCACCGAGGCCGTCGCTGGCGCGATGCCCGATCAGCTCGCCGACGGTGTCGAGCTGGGCGCGGGGCTGCTGCGCCAGGTGATGCTGCGCGGGCTGCCGGTGGCGGCAAAGCTGCCCGGCGCGGCGAACGTCGCGGCCGCTGCGGCGCTCGTTGTGGAGCAGGGAATCCACCGCCGCGCATTCCTGCCGGCGATAGCCGAGGTCAGCGAGCGCCTCGACATCCCGGCCGAGACGGTGATCTTCGGCCACATCCACCGCCGCGGCCCACTCAGCGATGACCCGGAGGGAATGTGGACGCCGGCTGGCGCCGACGGGCCGACGCTGCTCAACAGTGGCTCCTGGGTTTACGACAGCGCCCTGGTTCGCCCTCCAGGCGCGGGGCAGAACGGCTACCGCCCCGGCGGCGCGGTGATCGTTGAGGACGGCAAGGCGCCGCGCTCGGTCGATCTGCTCAGCGGCGTGGCAGACGACGTTCTGCGCGGTCGGGCCTAAACGCGGGGTTCGCAGATCACTACCTAAAGGCTTCATAAGATCTGCGCGAGGACGACTTAGATCCTGCTATTCTGCGTAGCTATGAGCTCTGACGAAACAACCACCCCGCAGACGACAACCGACGAGGCGCAGCCGCACGAAACGCTGCTCTTGCTGCCGCTTGAGGACGTAGTCGTCTTCCCGACGATGGACATCACACTGCCTGTTGACGTCGGCGACGACGAGCGCGTGCTGCTCGTTCCCCGCAAGGGCGACGAGTACGCCAGCGTCGGCACGATTGCCAACGTCGTCGACCGCATCCGCCTCCCCGGCGGCGGCCAAGGCGTTCAGCTCACCGGCCAGATGCGAGGCATCGCCGGCGCCGCCCACACCGACGCCGCCGGCCGGCTGCGGGTCGAAACGACGCCTTCGCCCGACGACTCCCCCGTTGACGGCGCCAGCCGCGAGCTGGTGCGCGAGTACCGCGCGCTGGTCGAAGAGATTCTGGAACTGCGCGGCGATGACGGCCGCGTCGCATCATGGGTGCGCACAATCGTCGAACCGGGCGCGCTCGCCGACACCTCCGGCTACGCCCCCGACCTGACCTTCGACCAGAAGGTCCAGCTGCTTGAGGCAACCGACGTGAGCGAACGGCTGAAGCTGGCGCTTGAGATGCAGCGCGAGCGGCTCGCCGAGCTGCAGGTTCGCAAGCGGATCCGCGATGACGTTGAAGAAGGCGCAGCCGCCCAGCAGCGCGAGTACGTGCTGCGCAAGCAGCTTGAGTCGATCCGCCGCGAGCTTGGCGAAGATGACGCCTCGGTCGCCGACGAGCTGCGCGAGCAGATCGAGAACGGTGAAATGCCCGATGACGTTCGCGAGCACGCGCTGCGCGAACTCAGCCGACTCGAAAGGATGGGCGACGCTTCCGGCGAAGCGCAGATGGTTCGCAACTACCTCGAGTGGATCGTCGCCGTGCCGTGGGGCGAGCGCTCGGAGGAGCGGCTCGACCCGACGCACACGCGGGAGATTCTCGACGCCGACCACGCCGGCCTCGAAGACGTCAAGGACCGAATCGTCGAATACGTCGCCGTGCGCAAACTGCGCGAGAGCCGCGGAATTGAGGCCGACGCCAAGGCCGGCGCGATCCTCACTTTGATCGGCCCTCCAGGGACAGGCAAAACTTCGATCGGTGAATCGATCGCGCGCTCAATGGGCCGCGAGTTCGTCCGCATGTCACTTGGCGGCGTGCGCGACGAGGCAGAGATCCGCGGCCACCGCCGCACCTACATCGGCGCCCTTCCCGGCCGCCTCGTGCGCGCGCTGCGCGACGCGGGAACGATGAACCCGGTGATCCTGCTCGACGAGATCGACAAGGTCGGCGCCGACTGGCGCGGCGACCCAAGCTCGGCGCTGCTCGAGGTGCTCGACCCGGCGCAGAACTCGACCTTCCGAGACCACTACCTCGACGTTGAGATCGACCTCAGCGACGTGATCTTCATCGCCACAGCCAACTCGGCCGAGCCGATCCCCGGGCCGCTGCTCGACCGGATGGAAGTAATCCCGTTCGACGGCTACACGGTCGCTGAGAAGACGGCGATTGCGCGCGACTACCTCTGGCCGCGCCAGCTTGAGCGCAACGGGCTGCGGGCAGGCGAAGCGACGATCAGCGACGAGCTGCTTGAAACGGTTATCCGCGAATACACGCGCGAGGCCGGCGTGCGAAACCTTGAGCGCGAGCTTGGAACGCTGCTGCGCAAGACGGCGACCGGCGTCGCAACGGCCGACGACGGCAAGGAGGTTGAGATCACGCTAGAGACGATCCGCGAAGCGCTCGGCCGCCAGAAAGTCTTCCCCGAGGCCGCGGCACGGACCGCCGTCCCCGGCGTGGCCACCGGCCTTGCGGTTACAGGTGCCGGCGGCGACGTTCTCT
>CAJBIG010000122.1 GCA_903953065.1 uncultured Solirubrobacterales bacterium | reverse complement strand
TTGTTGTAAATCACGGGGAACCCCCTCTTTTGAGTGCCTGCGGGGTTAGCTGTCGGGCTCGCGCGAAAAAGGGCCGCGCTACATCACACTTCGGTGACGATTCGCCCCGGGCTTATTAGGCCTTTGGTTCCCCCGCTCCCCGCACTCCTTGAAGTGCAGAGATTCGGCTTGGTTACTTCGTTCGCGGAAGCATAGCGAACTCCTGCGATGGATTACGTCAACCTAGCCTGAAACGCCGGCCAGAAGGCCATCAAGAAGCGCTAAAACCACCTCTGAGCGGGCAAAAAGCGAGTCCAGCTCAATGTATTCGTCAGGATGGTGTGAGTTTTCTCCGCACGGCCCAAGGCCGTCAATCGTTATTTCGATATCGGCGGCAAAATGGCTCGCATCGCTCGCTCCCCCGCGCTCGCTGGCGACGATCGGCCGACCGAGCAGCTCCGAGGCGGTGGCTAGCAGGGGCGCAGTTGGTTCGCGCGCGTCCATCCCCGGCCAGGCGCGCTCGCGAACTAATTCGATACCGGCGCCGGCGATCTGATCGGGAATCGCTGCTTCGATTGCTTCCAGCGCCGCGAGGTTGTCGGCTCGCAGGTCGCATACGAGCTCCCCGGAGCCAGGCACAATGTTGATCGCTTCGCCGCTGCGCAGAATCGTCGGCACGGCAGTCAGGCGATCCGGGCCTTGGGGGTCGCTGAGCGAAGCGACCAGCTGCGCAGCTTCGGCCAGCGCGAGCAGCGCACTGACACCCTGCTCTGGAGCGCTGCCGCTGTGCGAAGCGCGACCGTGAGCAATCAGTTTCAGCGTGCCGGCGGCTTTGCGCCGAACAACGACGCCGTCGTCGCCCGCTTCGCTGCGCTCACCGGCCTCGAAGCAGAGGCAGGCGTCGCAGTCTGCGAAGCGCGCTGTATGGGCGAAGGCACCGCTGCGCCACTCCTCGTCGTTGACAAGCAGCAGCGCCGCCTCGCCAAGCTCGGGGCGATCTTCGATCGCGCGGAGAGCTCCGAGAGCCAGCGCAACCCCACCCTTCATGTCGGCTGTGCCCGGCCCGACGAGATGATGGCCGCTGCGCCGCGGCGCGAAGAAGGCCTCGTGCCCGACAACAGTGTCGAGGTGGCCGACGAGCAGAATCTTCAGCTCGCCCGGTCCATCGACCGAGATCAGCAGATCGGGCGCGTGCTCAGGCGTCGAGCAGGGAAGCCGTTCAATTCGCGCGCCGGCTGGAGCTAAGGCCGAAGCGACGGCGACGATCTGCTCGGCCGCTGCGGCGTCGCCCGATGGAGAGGAAACAGCTACCAGCGCTTCGGTCTCGCGTTCGGCGACGGCGGCCATCTGCGCAGCGTGGGTCTCTATCCATTCTCGGGCCACTGGCATACTCTCTCACCGATGGCCAATAAAGCGCAGGTCGGTGACCCGGCCCCTGACTTCGAACTGCCCGGCACCGACGGCACATTTCGCCTTTCCGAGCACCTCGGTGAGCGCGTTGTGCTGCTCTTCTACCCCGGCGACAACACGCCTGTCTGCACGAAGCAGTTCTGCTCCTACCGCGACGACAGTGAAGAGATCAAGGCGCTCGGGGCTACGGTCGTTGGGATTTCGCCCCAGGATCTCGCCTCACACGAAGATTTCATCGCAAGCAATTCTCTGACGATTCCACTGCTGGCCGACGTCGGCAAGAAGGTCGCCAAGCTCTACGGCCTGAGCGCGCCGGTGCTCGGGACGCGCCGCGCGGCGCTGATTGTCGACGAAGAGGGCGTGATCCGCTACCGCCATGTGCACGCGCTGGGCCTAAGTTTCCAGAGCGCCGATCAGCTAGGCGAAGCGCTCGCTGCGCTCTCTGCGCGCTAGCCTCAGGGACGTCATGAGCAGCGAAGAGCCAACATCTGATCCGCAGCCCACCGCAGAGGTGGAGCCTGCCGCTGCAGCCGACCAAGGAGCGCCCGCAACCGAAGCGGTATCCGAGCCTGTCGCCGAGCCTGAAACCACGCCTGAAACGACTTCCGAGGAAGCGAAGGGCAAGCCTAAGAAGCCGAAGGGCAAAGGCAAGCCACGCGGAAAGCGCCCGCCGCCGCCGCCGAAGACACGCGGCCAGCTCCCAATCGAGGAGCTGCGCGCAGCATCGAAGGCGACGATCGACCTCTTCGGCGCGCAGCAGGCGATCCGCGCATCGTTTGCAGTTCTGGCTACGAAGGAGCGCCAAGACATCTCAGCGCTGATCGCTGCCGATGATGATCACCGCACACGCGCGCGCAATGTCGCCAACGGCTCGCTGGGAGCCGGGCGGATTGACAAGGCGATGGCCGCGACGATCGTCGCGATGGCGCCCGCGGAAGACCTTTGGATTGTGACGCTCGACAAGGAGCAGGCCTCGCAGCGGCTCGGCCGCGTGCGCGCCGCCAAACAGCGCGACCGCGAGCGCGACGAGAAGAAGAAGGAACGCAAGAACAGCTCCGAGCGCGTCAGCCGCGACCAACTGAAAGCGGCCCAAGACGGCAAGGTCGGCGCGACAATCCGCTTCGTCACCGACGAGGACCGGCGCGAGCGCCGCTCCAAAGACGACGAGAAGAAGGCCGCCAAGAAGAGCGGCTCGGTTCTCGACGAGCTCGGTTACTGAGCTGCGCTAAGGAACTCCGCCTGGTGCGCGGCGATCGAGCGGTCGGCGCGCTCACGGCTGGAGCTGCCGACTAGCCGCCCGAACTTTTCGCGGTTGACGGCGACAAGGTTGTAGCCAGCATTGACCGGTCGCGCAAGGCGGCGCAGCAGCGGCGCTGAGCGCGCAAGCGAAGGCAGCGCTGCGGCGATCGGCGCGGCCGCCTCGCCGCCCGAATAGAGCCTGCCGTCGCTGTCGATCAGGTGCGCGCTTGCAAGCCGAAGCTCGGGCGGTATCGCGGCCAGAAGGTGCTCGCCCTGCTGCGACTGAATCGCGATCAAGCGCAGTCGCCGATCGCGGTCAAATCGCAGCAGCTGCGCCACCGACCAACGGCAGTAGCCGCACTCTTCGTCATAGAAGACGAGCAGTGGGGAGTCAGGCGGCAAGGGTCAGCTGAAGGCGGGCGTCGATCGCAGCGGCCACCGCGTCGCGCACCGGCCCTTCCTCGAAGCGCTCGACCAGTGCGTGAAGGAAGCCTTCGATCACGAGCCTGTGCGCGTCGGCCTCGTCGAGGCCATGCGAGCGCAGGTAGAAGAGCTGTTCGGGGTCAACTTGGGCGATCGCCGCGGCGTGCGTGCAACGGACGTCGTTGGCGAGAATCTCGAGGCCCGGGATCGCGTCGGCATGGGCTTTGCGACTAACCAGCAGGTTGCGTGATTCCTGGAAAGCATCGGTCCGCTGCGCGCCTTCGTCAACTTGAATCATTCCGCGCCAGACAGCGTGCGAGCGACCGCCGAGAATCCCGCGGAAGGCCAGATCGGAGGTTGTGTCCGGGGCGGCGTGCTCCTGCAACGTGTCGAAGTCGAGGTGCTGACGGCCG